>CAZNXL010000037.1:0-11187 GCA_964577075.1 uncultured Dorea sp.
GAAGCCCATCAAGGAAGTGAGGTTGGCTTATGAACATGATTAAAGAGATTGCAGATCGTGCAGAGACAAGCGATTCATAGATTGCAGGGCATATGCGGCCAAAAGGATGAAAAATATGGCAAAGAGAAGAAAAAGAAAGAATCATTACAGGAACAGATCCCGAAAAGGGAAGTTCTATCTATTTGTGGTTGTGATCATCTGGATTTCCATTGTTGCCGCTCTTTACGCTATGGTTCCCCAGTTTGCGAGGGGGATAGATCATACATTTTTTCAAGAGGAGCAGATAGAAAGCGTATCTCTTGACGAGATCCCGGAATATGACGGTCAGCCTTATGTAATCATTGATAACAATATCCCGGAATTTTCCGGGGAAGATATGGTGACGAGAGGATTTGAAAAGTACAGTGATCTTGATTTTCTGGGACGCTGTGGTGTGGCGTATGCTAACGTGGGGCAGGATACGATGCCTGCAGAAAAGCGTGGAGATATCAGCGATGTCTATCCGTCCGGCTGGGAGAATGAGGAATATGATTTTATCGCGGACGGTGGTTATGTATACAACCGCTGCCATTTGATCGGATATCAGCTCGCCGGAGAGAACGATAATGAGAAGAATCTGATCACCGGAACGAGATACATGAATGTAGAGGGGATGCTTCCTTTTGAGGATGAAGTTGCGGAGTATGTAAAAGAGACGGATAATCATGTCCTTATGAGGGTGACGCCGATTTATGAGGGAACAAGTCTGGTGGCATCCGGCGTGCAGATGGAAGCCAGATCCGTGGAGGATGACGGTGATGGCGTGCAGTTTAACGTGTACTGCTATAATGTACAGCCGGGAGTGGAGATTGACTATTCTACGGGATACAATCATGCAGAAAAATAAGATGAATAGAAAGGAAAATATAAAAATATTTCACTTGTTTCCAAAATGTGAATATATTAATATGGATGAAATCAGGCAATTACAGTTAGAGGGTGATAAATGTGCAGGCAATGACAGTTATATTAATTCCATTCGTGGGGACTTCACTTGGCTCAGCGATGGTATTTTTTATGCGACAGGCGATGAATCCGAAGGTCGAAAAGCTGCTATTAGGATTTGCGTCTGGCGTAATGATAGCGGCGTCCGTGTGGTCGCTCTTAATACCGGCAATCGAACTTTCTGAAGAGCAGAATATGATCGGATGGGTTCCGGCGGCAGCGGGGTTCCTTCTCGGGATAGCGTTCCTGCTTCTACTAGACAGTGTGATACCGCATCTTCATAAGAACAGTGACCAGCCGGAAGGCATAAAGAGCAGGCTTTCCAGGACGACAATGCTCCTTTTTGCAGTGACACTTCACAATCTTCCGGAAGGGATGGCAGTCGGTGTGACTATGGCAGGGGCGCTGATGGGAAATGCCGGGATTACCATGGCGGGAGCATTCGTACTGGCAATCGGGATCGCGATCCAGAACTTCCCGGAAGGAGCGATCATCTCCATGCCTCTCAGGAGCGAGGGAATGTCGAGGTCAAAAGCTTTTGCCGGAGGCGTATTATCAGGTGTCGTTGAACCGATCGGAGCTGTCATAACCATTTTGCTGGCAGAATGTGTGACGCCGGTGCTTCCGTACTTATTGTCCTTCGCGGCAGGGGCGATGATCTATGTGGTGGTAGAAGAATTGATACCCGAATCCCAGAGCGGAGAACACTCGAACATCGGAACCATAGGGGTTGCGGCCGGGTTCGCGCTTATGATGATCCTGGACGTGGCGCTCGGATGATATCAATTGGCACACCACTTGCCACTTGCTCATTTGCTATGCCAGCCGCCAGTTCTGTCCTTCGGTCTGCAGTTTTACCATATGGGCAAAGATACCGTCCGCTTCCAGAAGTTCTTCAGGAGCGCCGCTCTCGGCGACGGTTCCGTCGGACAGGACGACGATCTTATCAGCGCCTGCGACGGTGCGCATCCGGTGGGCGATGACGAGAACGGTTTTATCCTGGATCAGCCGCGACAGTGCGGTCTGGATCAGAGTTTCATTTTCTACATCCAGAGATGCGGTGGCTTCATCTAAGAGGATGATCGGGGAATCCTTGAGGAATGCCCTCGCGATGGAGATGCGCTGGCGTTCACCGCCGGACAGAGCGCAGCCGTTTTCGCCGATATCTGTCTGATATCCGTTCGGAAGCCTGCGGGCAAATTCATCACAGTTGGCAAGCTTTGCTGCCAACAGAACTTCTGCGTCCGTAGCGTCCTTTCTTCCAAGCCGGATATTTTCCATGATTGTGTTATTGAACAGCGTTACATCCTGAAAGACGATGGAGTAGAGAGAAAGCAGTGTCTCAGGATCCGTTTTTGCGACATCCATTCCGCCGACAGTGATTTTGCCGCGGTTGATATCCCAAAATCGCGCGGCCAGCCTTGAGACAGTGGTCTTGCCGCCGCCGGAAGGCCCGACGAGAGCGGTGACCTCTCCCTGTCTGGCGGTAAATGATACGTCTCTTAAGACAGTCTCTCCGGAGTTATAGGAGAATCCCACATGGTCAAATATGATATCGCACCCCTGATTTGTGAGAGTATCGCGTCCGGTCTGTACAGGGTGGTCAAAGATCTCGTTCATCCGCGCAATGTTCGTACGGGTTGCAATGATAGCGGCAAGGTTCTGCAATGCGCCCTGCAGCGGATCATAGAGTCTGGATGCAACCAGCAGAAACATGAAGAAGGTGGGGACGTCTAAAGTTTTGCCGGACAGGAACGCCGCTCCGGCAAGTGCAACAGTGGCGATGCCGAGCTTCAGAACGAAATCTGCTGAGACTACGAAGACGGCAGTACCAAGTTCTCCGATGATCGCCCGGTGTTCCACATCCTTTATCTTCTCATCCAGCCCTTTTAAATAAGCCTCCTCCGCATTGTTTGCTTTGATATCCTGTACAGCCTCGATGCATTCCTGAATCCCGTCAGCACACGCCATCTTCGCATCCATAGAGCGCTGATTTAAGCGCTCCTGGACTTTAGCGGACAGAAGGATAATGATGAACGCAACCGGAACTACCCATATGGCAGCCAGCGCCATACGCCAGTCAAAGAAGAACAAGCTCAGGGCAACCAGTACCGTTGAGAGCATAGAACCGAAAAGTTCCGGGATAAAATGAGAAAACGCAGTCTCTAAAAATGTACAGTCCGCCATCAGTGTGCTTGTAAGATCGGCAAGATCTTTTTTTCCAAAATAAGACAGAGGGATCTTGCGGAGCTTCTCAGCCAGAGAGACCCGGCGCACACCGGTTTCTACATAGGTAGCGAGGAAGCTTGCGTTATACTGAAAATAGGTCACGATAAAGATCAGTAAGAGGCAGAGGACAGCGCCGCCCCCGTAAAAGAAGCCTTTCCCCGCAAGATCATCATTCAAAAGATCCATGACAAGGGAATATAAAAGCCCGATGGGAATCATAAAAGTAATGTTCTGCAATGCGCAAAACAGGCACGCTTTTATCAGATCCCTGGCTCCCTGCTCAGACAGGGCGAATGTTCTTTGGATTTTTTTCAGCATATTCTTTTCCTCCTTTTTAAACTTTCCATTGCACGGAAAGGCGATAATCGTTCCACATCTGTTCGAAAAATCCGTGCTGCGCGCGGAGCGTTTCACAGGAGCCGTGTTCGATGATCTGTCCGTCCTTTAAGACATAGATACAATCGGCATTCGCGACAGTGGTAAGCCGATGGGCGATCATAATCACAGTCCGTCCTTTTGAAAGCTCTGAAAATGCGGCCTGTACCCGCGTCTCATTATCCGGATCGGCAAAAGCCGTGGCTTCATCAAGGATAATAATAGGAGTATCTTTTAAGAGCGCCCGCGCAATGGCGATTCTCTGCTGCTCCCCGCCGGAGAGGTATACCCCTTTTGCGCCGATGACAGTGTCAACGCCGTCCGGCATTTTTCCGATAATATCCATGCACTGTGCCTTTTTAAGAGCTTCCATAACTTCTGCTCGGGAAGCGCAGGGCTTTCCCATACGTACATTTTCCAGAATAGAAGCTTTGATCAGCCGGCTGTTCTGGAAGACGAAAGACACAAGGTTCATAAGATCGGTCTTTTTAATTTCCCGCACATCAATACCGCCGATCAGCACCTGTCCGCTCTGCGGATCGAAGAAGCGGGAGATGAGATTGGCGAGCGTTGTCTTGCCGCCGCCGGAAGGCCCGACGAAGGCAACGGTCTGCCCGCTCCTGATTTTCAGGGAAACATGTTCCAGAGCATTTTTCTCACCGTCATAGCTGTATGTAACATTCCGAAGCTCGATGGAAGATCCGGAAGGCATCTTAGGAGAGTCACTCTGGGAGAGCGGGGCCAGATCCAGAATACCGTCCATGCGTGAAAGGGCATCATCTACGATCATCGCATTTTCACTCTGAAACATGATCTTTGTGAGAGTCAGAGAGATGACAGGTGTGATAATAATGTAAAAAATAAGATTCAGGAGGAACTCATTCGTTATGTTGTCTCTTGTAAAGAAAAGGGCAGCGGCGATCAAAAACGCGAATACACCGTTGATGGCAGTGGTATAGCCCATCATCGGGAGCCTTAAGGTGTTCGTATAGGCAATCGCCCATGTGCTGTAGCGGTCAATAGAATCTTTAAAACGCTTAAAGGAAAATACGGACTGTCCGAAGGTTTTTACTACGGGGATCCCCCGGATATATTCCACAGCCTCGTTTGACATATCGTCCAGCGCATCCTGATATTCTTTCATGCTTTGACGCATATTTTCGCCGGTCATACTCATCATAATGATGAAGCCCAGAGCAACCGGGACAAGACAGAGGAGTCCCAGCTTCCAGTCGAAAAACAGAAGAAGCAGGATCAGTCCCACCGGTGTTGCTATGGCGCCAGCTTTGTCCGGCAATTGATGTGCAAGATAGGTTTCCGTTGCGGCGCTGGATTCATTGACGATCTTTCTTAATTTGCCGCTTCCGAAGCTCTCGGCAAAGCCGAGGGGAAGCTTTACAATGTGGTGCATCATCATCTGGCGGAGGTTCGCCTGAACGCGGAATGCAGACAGATGCGAACAAAGCAGCCCTGCAATATAGATCAGCATAGAAAATATGGCAAAGGAAACTGCCATCCAGCCGTTATGAACCAGATTTTTTGCATTTTCAAAGTCCGGCATAACATCTAGGACTTCCTTGATTATTTTCCACAGATACCAAAACGGAACCAGCGCCAGGAGCGCGCTGACGGCAGACAGGATCCATGAAGCATATGTAAGGTAGCGGTATTTTCCAGCATATCCCATAAGTCTGGATAAATTTGATTGTTCTTTCAACAAAAATCCCTCCTTGTATAAAATTTAATTTGAAATTAGCTTAATAAAATAATAATTAGTCCTAACTAACCAATAGTCAAAAAAAATATAGCCGCATGGTTTATCATACATTTTTGGGTAAATGTTTGTCAATGGAAATGACAGATATGATAAATGTTCTCAAAAATATATCAGCCGGAATATTCTTGACATTCGCATAAAAGCGATATATTATGTACATGAAGTTAGATAACGCTAACCAACAATTGAGCAGGCGGAGGAAGAGCATGAGTACAGCAATTATCATATTAATATTAGCAGTAATTGCAATTTTTTCAGTCAGGAGCTATGCAAAGAAGTTGTCAGGCGGATGCTGCGGAAGCGGCGGCGATACAGAGAAGAAAGTCAAAGTCAGGGATAAGGATCCGGAGCACTACTCAAAATGTGTGAAGATCGGAATTGACGGTATGACCTGCACACACTGCAAAACACGTGTAGAGAATGCGCTGAATTCGGAAGAAGGAGTGTGGGCGGAGGTTGATCTGAAAGATCAGTCGGCGACTGTCCGGATGAAAAATCTGATCTCAGAGGATGCTCTGAGACATATGATCAGCAGGGCAGGGTATCTGGCAACTTATGTAGATGCACAGGATCGTTAAAAAGGTTATGGATCCCTTTGGACGGAGCAGAAGATACAGGCGGACCGGTAAAAGATCCGCCTGTTCACTTTTCTACCATTCCATACCGACGCCGGCAGCAAGCGCTTTATCATAGATCTCCTTTGCCGCGATCAGGTCCTGCGTTGCGACGCCGACTGTCTTGAATACGATGATCTCGTCATCGCTCTCGCGTCCGGCCAGGTCTCCCCTGATTACATTGCCCAGATCCCCGGTAAAGTCATCTTCTGTGATAACGCCCTGCTCCAGCGGGATCAGGATATCTCCCGCCTCGGACAGTACCGCATCTTTAGAATCGAAATAAATCCTGGAAGCTCTTGTTAAGATCACCGGATCCATCTCCTGCATATGGCGCTGGTAAGCGCCGACGCAGCTTACGGTTGCCCCTTTCTTTATTTTGGTTCCGTCAAATACAGGTTTTGAGGAAGGCGTTACGGTAACGACAAGGTCTGCGTTGTCAATTGCCTCATCAGAAGATTTTACTGCAATGATCCTGGCGCCGTACGAGCTCAATTCCTGCTGCATTTTTTCTGCAAATGCGGCAGCTCTTTCGGGATGTAAGCTATAGACTCTGACTTCATCAAGACTGCGTGCAGCAAGCATGGCCTCCAGTTGAGCGGCGGCCTGTCCGCCGGTACCGATAAGAGCGCCGGTCTTCGCGTCTTTTACGGCAAGCAGATCAAAAGCAGCTCCGGATGCAGCTCCGGTACGGACCTGTGTCACATAGGTTCCGTCAAGTACGGCTGTTATGATGCCGGTTGTACCATCGATCAAAAGTACCTGCGCCGGGGTAGAGGGAAGTCCCTTGTTTAAGTTGTCAGGAAAGACATTGACGATCTTCACGGAAGCCGTATCCATCTCTTCCACATAAGCAGGCATAAATAAGAAACATCCATCGTGCTTTGGCGCCTGAATATTCGTGCGAAGAGGCGCATCGCATTTGCCCTCGGCAACAATCTGAAATGCTTTTTTGTTAGCTTCAATTGCATCTTTCATAGTAAATACTTTTCGAATATCTTCTTTTTTCAACAGTAACATGTGTATGTGTCTCCTCTCTGTTTTTCAATCGTTTTCCGTTTGTAAAAAACGTATCATTGACTATATTATAAACCACATGGCGCCGTTTTGAAAAGTTAAGAAAATGTGGCGGGGCGTACAGTTAAAACTGACAAAAAAAGGAAATGGACAGAGCGGTACTATAAAACAAATGAAAAATAAATTATAATTTCTTCGATTTCCCTCTTTTCAAATGATGAATTTTGAGTTATTATAGAGTGGCACCACAACATATAGTGAAATAAAAAATATTAAAAACAATATTTTGTAGAAAAATAAGTCTGGAAGAAAGGAGAAAGATTATGGAAGTCAAAACGAATGTAATTAAGCGTAACGGAGAGGAAGTCCGTTTTGATCTGGAAAAGATTGTTAATGCTATCAAAGCTGCAAATAGAGAAGTATCTAAGCTTCATCAGCTGAATGAGTATCAGGTGATGGCGATCTCAGATACGATCGCACAGAAGGTACAGGAGATGAAACATGCTGTCCATGTGGAAGATATTCAGGATATGGTAGAGACAGGCATCATGGAGATGAGAGGATATGAGGTTGCTCAGAAGTATGTACGTTACCGCTATAAGAGGGAACTGACGCGTAAGTCCAACACGACGGATAACGGGATCCTTGCACTCATTGAGCATCTGAACGAGGAGGTTAATCAGGAGAATTCCAATAAGAATCCGGTGATCAATTCCACACAGAGAGATTATATGGCAGGCGAGGTGAGTAAAGACCTTTCAAAGCGCGTACTTCTTCCGGAGGAGATCGTACAGGCGCATGAGGCAGGAATCATTCATTTCCATGACTCGGATTATTTTGCGCAGAAAGAGCATAACTGTGACCTGATCAATCTGGAGGATATGCTTCAGAATGGCACGGTGATCAGTGAGACTATGATAGAGAAACCGCACAGCTTTTTTACTGCGTGTAATGTCACAACACAGATCGTTGCGCAGGTCGCGAGCAATCAGTATGGCGGCCAGTCCTTTACGCTGGCGCACCTGGCTCCATTTGTGGATATCAGCAGACAGAAGCTTCGCAACGCTGTCATTGAGGAGCGCAAAGACTGCAGAGAGAGTCTTGACGATGCGATCATAGACAGAGTCACGGAGAGAAGGCTTCGTGAGGAGATCAAAAGCGGGATACAGACGATCCAGTATCAGCTTATTACTCTCATGACATGTAATGGACAGGCTCCGTTCGTAACGGTGTTCATGTATCTGGATGAAGTTGAAGACGGACAGATCAGAGAAGATCTTGCCATGATCATTGAAGAAGTTCTCGTTCAGAGAATGCAGGGCGTTAAAAATGAGGCGGGAGTATGGATCACCCCGGCATTCCCGAAGTTGATCTACGTTCTTGATGAAGATAATGTAACACCGGATTCCAGGTATTGGTACCTGACTGAGCTCGCAGCAAGATGTACGGCAAAGCGTATGGTACCGGATTATATCTCGGCAAAGGTTATGAGAGAACTTAAGAAAGGCGAGGTATATCCCTGTATGGGATGCCGTTCCTTCCTTACTGTGGAGGATTCACAGAGAAATGAGGATGGAAGCCATAAGTTCTACGGGAGATTCAATCAGGGTGTGGTTACGATCAATCTGGTTGATGTCGCCTGCTCTTCCGAGGGCAATATGGATCGTTTCTGGGCGATTCTTGATGAACGTCTGGAATTATGTCACCGCGCGCTGCGATGCAGACATGAGAGACTCCTCGGAACGATATCAGACGTTGCGCCGATCCTGTGGCAGAACGGGGCTCTGGCAAGACTGAAAAAGGGAGAGAAGATCGATAAGCTGTTGTACAACGGATATTCAACCATTTCTCTCGGATATGCGGGACTTTATGAGATGTGTATGCGTATGCTGGGGAAATCCCACACGGATCCGGAGGCCAGGCCATTTGCACTGGAAGTAATGCAGAGACTGAATGATAAGTGCGCAGAGTGGAAGGCAGCAGAGAATATCAGCTATTCCGTATATGGAACGCCGATGGAGTCTACCACATATAAGTTTGCAAAATGTCTGCAGAAACGTTTCGGAATCATACCGGGAGTAACGGATAAGAATTATATTACCAACAGCTATCATGTACATGTGTCTGAAGAGATAGACGCATTCAGCAAGCTGAAATTTGAGGCGGACTTCCAGAAGCTGTCACCGGGCGGCGCGATCAGCTACGTAGAGGTTCCGAATATGCAGAACAATATCCCCGCAGTCCTCTCGGTTATGCAGTTTATCTATGATCATATTATGTATGCGGAACTTAATACAAAGAGCGATTACTGCGGATGCTGCGGATATGACGGTGAGATCCTTATTAAAGAAGATGAATCCGGAAAGCTTGTGTGGGAATGCCCGAACTGCGGGAACCGTGACCAGAATCAGCTGTTTGTGGCAAGAAGAACCTGCGGATATATCGGAACACAGTTCTGGAATCAGGGGAGAACACAGGAGATTAAAGACAGAGTATTGCATCTGTGAGAGATAAGAGGCGGTGATAAGCTGCCTCTTAATTTGACAATGTCAGAGAGGGATTTCATGATATGAATTACGGGACTATAAAAGCATGCGATATCGCCGATGGCGCAGGAGTGAGAGTCAGCTTATTCGTGTCAGGCTGCAGACATCACTGTAAAGGATGTTTTAACGCGGATACATGGGACTTTCATTACGGGGAGCCTTATACAAAAAAGCAGGAGGACGAGATCATCCGCCTGCTTGCGCCGGATTATATCCAAGGACTTTCGCTTCTTGGCGGGGAGCCTTTTGAACCGGAGAATCAGGGGGAGCTTGTGAAGCTTTTAAGGAGGATGAAGGAGATCTACCCCGAAAAGGATGTCTGGTGTTATTCGGGTTACCTCTACGATGTGGACATGACAGAGGGCGGAAGAGCCTATACAGAAGTAACGGAAGAAATGCTGTCCTATATAGATGTTCTGGTAGACGGCCCTTTCATTGAGGCGGAGAAAGATATTACTCTTAAATTCCGGGGCAGTAAAAACCAAAGGATCATTCGGCTGGAGAGCGGAAAAGCTGTTGGCAGATTATATGATTCATAAACGAAAGTTTTATGATGGGATTAGACGCCATTTGAAACAATTAAGTAAAGACTTTTCGGATATATCCGGAAGGTCTTTTTTTCTGCAAAACAGCATAAATGAAGTAAATATGTACGTACAAGTTCACAATCTATAATGGTTTTTGTACAAAAAAAGGTATCTAAATTTGTCTATAATCCCGAAAATGAATTTGACTGTTGACGAAATTGTATGTATAGGTATATAGTAATAATTAGTTAAAGGAACCAAATATTTTTCGATAATTTCCTAAAAAATAATCAAAATGATGAAAACTGCACTGCGGAAATAAGAAAAATTGAGGTCTCCCGAAATAAAAAATTTGTAACCATACAATTTATTATTCAAGGAGGTAGTTTATGAAAAACAAACTATTTAAAAAGGTTGTTAGTGCATTAGTGTGCGCAACAATGGTTGGATGCCTTTTAGCAGGCTGCGGAAGTTCTTCGAGCTCTGACTCAGGTTCTTCAGAGACAACAGCAGAAACCGACAACAGCGACATCAAGATCGGTGTTTCTATCTGGAGCTCTACCGATGTTCTTGGAGCACAGTGTAAACAGATCCTTGATGCAGCAGCAAGCGCTCTCGGCGTAAAAGTGCAGTACGTTGACCAGGGACATGTATCCGAGCAGGTTACAGCTTCTGTAGAGCAGCTCGCGGCAGCAGGATGCCAGGGTATCATCATCTGTAACTCTTCTGATACAGAGATGACCTCTGCAATTAAGACATGTAACGACAATGGTGTTTATCTTGCACAGTTCTTCCGTATCATCAGCGAAGATGACAATCCGGATATCTATCAGGCAGCTACAGATTCTGAATACTATATCGGCGCTGTTCATGAAAACGAAGTAGAAAACGGTGAGAAGCTTGTTCAGATTCTTCTTGACAAGGGCGATCGCGACATAGGTCTGATCGGCTGGGAACAGGGCGACGCTACATGGCTTGGAAGATGGGAAGGATATCAGAATGGAGTAGAAGCATGGAACAAAGAACATCCTGATGATCAGGCAACTCTTTCTGAACCACAGTATGCAGGTACAACATCTGACGGTGGTTCTAAGGCTGCAGACGCTCTTATGTCCGCA
>CAZNXL010000038.1:0-11042 GCA_964577075.1 uncultured Dorea sp.
AACTGTTACAAGGTGGTATTTGTATTGTACACCTATACCCTTACTTTATATGTAGATAAAGACATACGTGAATAGAACTCATAAAGGAAGGGAGAGAAAAGCAATGAAAGGTTACAATACGCAGAACGGTTATATGGGATATGTTGACGGAGAATATCTTCTTTTTGCAAGTGAATCAGATTATTTAGAGTGGATAGAAAACTAAAGAGAAGATCCCGTGGAAATTAGCGCCTTTTGGCATCTATTCATCCACGGGTTCTTTCTTTTTTGCGGCCACCTTTCTCAGGCATAAAAGCTTTTTGTGTTTGTATTTTATGGTTGTTATATCGGGAGCCTAAGATTTCTGAACAGTCGTTCGTACAAGCTCCGGAGAAAGATCTAAAAATGATGTAACCTGCTCAATATCATTCAGCTTCTCATATGCTTTGCGGATAAAGTGGGTTTGAGATTGTTTTGTAACCTCGTCCGTAACACGCTTCGTAATCTTCTTCGTGAGTTCCGCCTCAATAATATCCGTTTCCAATATGAGTCCGTCTTCCATCATGTCATTCAGCCCTCCTTCGATAAATTCTGTATAATGAGAGTACAGATGATCATATAGTTTATGGATCAGGTCGTGAAGCCGTCTCGCATCGGCGGCGGTGATATTCCCGTACTCCTGATTCTTTCTGATCACTCCAATTATATCATCCAGAATCAGCTTCCGCAAGGCTTCCATATTCTCAGGAGTCCTCTTTCTCATAATGCTTTTGCGAAGTTTCAAGATTATAAACGGGATCAGAATGACCATCGGCGTAAATTGTGAAAGGAAGCAAGATGGAAAAACAAAAAAAGTGACACATAACGTAACGATTAAAAAAATGTTGCGATGTGCGTCACTTTTTCGTTTCCCACCTATCTTATCTTCTTTGACAGCATTTCCGGATTAGAGGCGACGGACAATGCTGTTTCTTTTGTTATTTTTCCCTGAGTATACAGTGATGCCAGACAGGTGTCCATGGACATTAAGTCATTGTTCGCCGAGGAGTATAAGATCCCGTCGATCTGCGGGATCTTATTATCGCGGATCATGTTGCGGATGGCAGGGGTGACAGTCATGATCTCAAAAGCAGGTATCATACCGCCGTCCTTTGCAGGGACAAGCTGCTGTGTGACAACTGCCTGGAGCACCAGGGAGAGCTGGATCGCTATCTGCCTCTGCTGGTTCGGAGGAAAGACATCGATGATCCGGTCGATCGTGTTCGCCGCTCCGATCGTGTGCAGTGTTGAGAAGATGAGGTGGCCTGTCTCGGCAGCTGTCATAGCCACCTGAATGGTCTCAAAGTCTCTCATCTCTCCTAAAAGGATCACATCCGGACTCTGGCGCAGAGAAGCGCGCAGAGCGGTTACATAGCTCTCGGTGTCTACATTGATCTCACGCTGGCTGACAATGCTCTTATTATGCCTGTGGAGGAATTCCAAAGGATCTTCCAGGGTGATGATATGCTTGTCAAAGTTATGGTTGATATAGTCGATCAGACAGGCAAGAGTGGTTGATTTTCCGCTTCCGGCAGGCCCGGTTATCAGGACGAGCCCCTTGGAATAGTTAGCAAAACTCATGACCTTATCCGGGATGCCGAGTACGGATGGGTCCGGAAGTTCAAATGTAATGATCCGGACAACTGCTGACAGGGCGCCGCGCTGCTTATAAGCGCTGACACGGAATCTTGAAAGGCCGGGGATCGCGAAGGAGAAGTCATCATCTCCGCACGATAAAAAATGTTCTCTGGAGCGCGATCCTGCCAGTTCATATATCTGGTTGATAATCTTTTCTGTATCGTCAGGCAGCAGTCTCTCTTCGGACAGATGTTCGATCGCGCCGTGGACACGCATAGACGCCTGTCGCCCTGCGACGATGAAGAGATCGGAAGCCCTGGCCTCCACTGCTTTTTTTAGATATTCTGTTACATTAATGTCCATAATATGATCAATCCTCCTAAGGTTTCGCTACGGTTCCATTAAGTTCAGGGAATTGTCGCCTTCCCACTCTTCTGTCTGAACCTCTTCCCATGAGATGATGGAAAAGTTTCCTTCAGTCCCGGCATCCTTCGGGGGAGTGACGCGCAGCGACACAGACAGAGCGTGGCGCTCGTTCATCGGGATCTGGCAGGAAACGATATCATGATCTACAGTAAGAGGGATCTCTCTGATATTCTGCGCGGTCAGCTTCTCAGAGATTTTCCTGTAATAGGAATCCTCCCCGGGCTTGTCTGCGAGCGCATCTGTAAGGACGCTGTCGATATCCGACAACACTTCCTCCGCTGTATTGGAAGCATCATAATATTGGCTCGTCTGCGTTGCCAGCTTCTTGCTGAAATTATTGTCACGCGCTGCCTCTGACAGTGATAAGGCGGCAAATGTAACCATGCACAGTACAATAAATATCATGAGCAGAGATACGGTTCCAATATTCGTGACAGGGAATTTTCTCTTAGGATCCATAGTACACCTCCACTTCCAGATGATAGATCTCTTCAGAAGAATCCTCAGAAGGATCCTCTGAAGACTCGCCGGGAGAATCTTCGCTGACCGTGCGCGCCGTGATCCGCCATGTGAGCAGTCCGGAGCAATCCGTATCTTCCGTAGGCGTCATGCAGGTGACAAGAACCTGATACATACGGTCTGCATCCTCCTCGCCGCAAGGCTCCCAGTCTTTAGAATAAGTAAGAAGAGCCATATTATTATCTATGCTGCTTAGAGGATACTCGTCTTTCAGAGTTTCCATAGCGTCCCCGGGATCCTCTGCGGACTTAATGATCTCCGCCACACTGCTGCACAGCGAGACAGACATGTTGAGTGAGGATGTCTCCCTGCTCAGACTGTGCGAACGGACAAATATCTGCAGGCAGACGGCGCTGACAAGAGAGAAAAACAGAATCGCGATCATGATCTCCATTAAAAAGATACTGGATCTGCTGTGAGTCATCTGCTTCTTCATTGCACACTCCTTTCCGCAACAGCTATGGAGAAGTTGTCCCCATTCCTGAGTGCAATGTCAAAATGATACAACTGCCTCTGCGTTTGCTTAATGGAGAAGCTCTCCACCGGAGTGATGTCAAGGCCGGATTCGGGAGACGCCTCTACGCCGTCGCGAAGGCGCAGCTCCTTGAGCATACCGTCATATGCATAGATATAGGTTGTATAATCATCCTCTTTTAATAGAAGATAATCGGTACCGTCTATCGTCCGGACGGAGATCCCTCCGTTGGAATCATGCTGCCTGATCTTCTCCTGAACATAGGCAAATGCTGTTCGGGAAGAATAGTTCCCGGCCGCCGAGGAGGATTCGGAATCGTAAATCTTAGCGGACAACATGAGGACCGCGAGAGAGGAAGCCGCAAATACAAAAAACACGGCGATCGGAAAGATAACGTCAATTACATGCGTGTGTGTT
This sequence comes from uncultured Dorea sp., assembly GCA_964577075.1. Lineage (GTDB taxonomy): Bacteria > Bacillota > Clostridia > Lachnospirales > Lachnospiraceae > MD308. Next base: position 3,434 of record CAZNXL010000038.1, read on the forward strand.
GAACGGGAATTCAATTGCGATCTCCTTTCTTTACGATAATTGTGATGTCCGGCATGATATCGGCCCCAAGGGGCTGATAATCAATAAAGAACTGGTCTTCATTGTAAGTAAGACCATAGTTGTCTTTCAGATAATCAAGACTCTCAGGATAGCTTCCTTCAATCGCATAGCAATGCGTCACGCTGCGGCTGACAGCAGCGCTTAAGGTCTCTTTTTCCTCATCCAGAGTTTTGGAGGAGGCAGAATTTACTGCCAGCCAAAAACAAAGGAAGATTAATAAAAAGACAACTATAGAAATTATAATATTTCTCATAGAAGAAATTTTCTTGTTTGTTTCAAATCGATGTCTCATAGTACCACCCTTTTACAGTGCGGACATAATGCTCATAAGCGGGAGCATTACTGATAACAGTATCAGTCCGACGATAATGGAAAGAATTATAACGAGCGTAGGCTCCACAGCGGCAAGGATCCCCGCGATACGCGAATCAATCTCGTCTTCATACTGGTCTGCGATCTTCTTCATCACCTCATCCATAACGCCCGTTCGGGAGGCAATGGAAGCCATACGCGTATAGATACCGGAAAAGATCCCGCAGCGAAGCAGGCTTTCACACAGATCCTCGCCCTGAGATACCTTTTCCCTGCAGGCCGTAACCTTTTCCTGAAAACGTCCGTCAGGGATCAGCTCTTTCGTCAGATTCAGGCAATCCTCCGGCGTAAGGCCGCTGCTCAGCGTCAGCGCCATACCGTTAGAGAACCGGTACGCGGCGATCTGGTCAGAGATCCTCCTCGTTTGGTTAAGCTTTTCGCTGAGCTTGAGGAATTGCGCCTGTCCCCGCTTCGTCTTCATAAAGTAAAAAGCAAGCAATATAAGCAGTCCGAGGATCACAACCGCGACGATCCAGTGGCTGTTAAGAAACAGTCCGATATTCAAGATCACTCTGGACACTCCGGTCATCTCCGCGCCAAGCTGTTTAAACACCTGATTGAACACGGGCATAACCTTTGTGATCAGTACCAATATGACGGCAATCATCATCAGGATCATGATGCACGGATAGGTGACGGCATTCTTGATCGTCTGCGCGAGAGATGCTTCTTTTTCATAGTAGTCCGAAAGAGAACGCATTACTTCATCAAGTTTTCCGGTCTGTTCCCCGATCTGTACCATAGAAACCATATAGTCGGGAAACGCATTCGTTTCTTTTAATGCCTCGTACAAGCTTCCGGTCTGCATCAGAGTATCATTGATCACTGTGAGAAGCGCTTTCTCGTCAGGATTCTTTGCATCCTCCAGCATGATAGAGATCCCCTCGACAGAAGAGATCCCCGCCTTCAGAATCATCCCGGTCTGGGAACAGAACGAGGCAGTCTCTGTAAGTGAAAGTGGAGGCAGGTTTTTCTTCTCCATGATAGTGTCAGTCATAATAGCTCCTTTCTTAATAAGAATACTTCAAAGTATAGTTATCACCGTTGCCGATATATTCGCCGACGGCGTCAGAATCATTGTTGGCGGCAAGGGTCGGATCCATGAGTTCCCAGGATTTGCCGTCAAATTCGATGATGTTGTCCACCCAGCCGATGTCATCGACGTAGGTACTGATCCATGCATGATAAGCCTCACCGGAATATCCGACCTCCAGCTTCGAAGGGATGCCCTGGGAGCGGAGCATGCAGCACATAAGAGCCGCATAATCAAAGCATATGCCGGTTCCTGTCTTCAGAGTCTCGTCCACGTCCGGAAGATACCCGTAGGAGATCGTCTTTGCCTTGGCAGTATCGTAAGTGATATTTTTAATTACATAGTGGTAGACGTTATTGACAACCTCCAGATCACTGTAGGTATCCTCCGCAAGTTCGCTTCCCATGGCAACTGCCTTCGACTCAGCCGTGAAATTCACGTACTGATTGGGATACAGAAAGGGAAGGAATTCATTCTTAAGCGAGACCTCGATCTCTTCTGACAGTACAATTGCATATGAATCACCGCTGACATTCTCAAGAACCTGTATGCCGTACGTTCCGCTGCCGCCGGACAGAGGAAATGTCTGGTAAGAGTCGCCCTTCGGAAGAAGGTACGTATACGTGACCTCCTCCGGGTCGGTAATCTGAATCTTTACCTTATCACAGTTGGATCTGTAAGATGCCATGATATATCCCTGTGAAGAATTAGAGGAATCGATAGAAGCGAATTCATTCCCGTATTCTTCTGTCTTGTCCGCCGAAGGAACTAATACCTGCGGGGTGGTATCCCTGGGCGGTCCGGAATGGTCGGTTTTGGCGCCGTTCGCAGACCTGGAACCGCAGGAACAAAGAAGGCTCCAGGATAATATGAGAGCGACACAGGTGATTCCTGACCGTCGTAAGTTCATATCCGCAGAACTCCTTTCTATGATATTAAGATACGCCAGACGCTCTGGAAGACAGAACGCCTGACGAAAATAGTATATCCTGTGTTATTTTACCGGAGACAGCAAGAGTGATATCTCGTTGCCGGCCTTGTCAGGGATGGTGAGAGTAGTAGTCACATCCGGCACCCTGAATGTTATCAGCCCTGTATCTTCATCATATGCTTCAGGAACGAGTCCGGAGATGTTCTCATAATCAATTCCGGAGTAGGTATCCTGCACGAGGATGTATACGTAACCGTCCTTCGAATAAGAATCGATAAATACCGGTTTCTCCGTGTCGATGTGAGCCACCGTATAAGTTCTGGTGACGATCTGTCCGTTGAAGGCGATGGCTGTGATCTCGAGCGTACCATTATCCGTGACCTCGGCAGTGTAGTGCCTGGGATCGGCGGCTTTCAGCGCCACCGGCGTTCCATCCAGGGAGGCCGTTACCGAGGATATGGGAAGCAGCGTCCTGATCTCGATCTTGTAGGCGGCATCCTTGGCTGAATCAACATTGGTGCGCTCCGCAACGATGGCCGGCTTGAAGAACATCAGAGGCAGCAGGATCAACAGGACGATAATGATATACGTGATCTTGCTTACAATGTTGAAGCGCGGTTTGTAATAGTTGCCCCATGACTGCAGGACATCGATCGGAATCGTGTTCGGAGGCATCTCGCATGCGGAAAGGATGTTATTAAGGAGCTGATCCGCTGTCTGGATGTCTAACTCGGGGATATCATCTCTGGCAGAAAGATGTTTCTCTTTATAATCTTGTATATTATCCAACAGACACACCTCCTTTACAAGGTGCAAGCATTTGCTTCAGCCTCTTTTTCCCGCTGGCAAGCTGGCGCTTCACCGTACTTTTGCTCAGGTCCATGGCATCGGCGATCTCGTCGATCGTCATGTCATTATAATATTTCATAATAATGGCCTGGGCTTCTTTTGGAGGAAGGTTCAGGATATCAGCCTGTATCTCCCTTTGTTCTGAATGCTCTATGGCGATATCCTCCGGCCCGGAAGCATCAGAAAGGAACAACATCAGATCGTCCCCGGAAGAAGGACTCTCAGGTTGCTTCTTTATCTTATTACAGACGTCAAAACAAACGCGAAAATTAATCTGGTTCAGCCAGGAAACAAATAAACGCGGGTTTTTCAACGCATGGATGTTCTTCAGGACGATGATATATACATCCTGCAGGACATCCTGGGCGAGATACGGATCCTTGACATACCGGCAGGTAAAGTGGTATTGCTTCTGGTATGTTGCCGTATACAGTTCCGCGAAAGCGTTGCTGTCGCCTTTTTTTGTCCGACGCACCAATTTCGCAATATAATCATAATCTAAAGCAGGCATGAGTACCACCTCATTTGCAGATTTTAAAAACAAACAAAAAGCTATTTTTCCTCATATATCCGGCTGTTCGCAAGAGCGATCAGGCCTGTGATATTCTCAAGGCGCTCCTCCTGGTTGAAAGCTACGCCGTACTTGTACTGCATAGGCACAGAGCCGTCCCTGCGGTTGTTCTTCTCGACGCGTTCTCTGACGCGCCTGAGAAAGACGTCAAGACGCTTCTGCGTACAGTTCTCGAAAACAGCAAGAAACTTATTGCCGCCGTTTCTTCCGACAAAGCACAGAGAAAGAGCGGAAGAAGACAGGATTGAAGAAAAATCTTTCAGAAGTTTATTGCCTACCGTATGGTTATAGGTCTGATTCACTTCTGAGAGGTTCGTAAGATCGATCATAACACAGCAGATATCATTCGGAAGGTCAATATCATAATACTTCTCTATCAATGTATCACAGCTAAAGCGGTTCGGAATACCGGATACCTGATCTGAGTAAGCAGCGCCATAAAGAACATGATCCCCGACCTTAATACCGCTTATGATAGCAAAGTCTATCAGGATAAATACAAAACCGGCAATTAAAAGTCCCCACACAATAAAAAATAAAACAGTCGCCGGAGCTGTTGAAAAAACATACTGCTTCACAGATGGCTGAAATAAAAGAAAGACACAAAGCAGTGTAATTACAACCAAAAGTGAAAGCTGAACCACTTTGAAATTTGTAAATTTTTTCATGAAAACCTCCTTGTTTTAGCAGAAATACTGTGATATCGTTATTAGTATAACATAATTCTTAATAAAAACATAATTCTTTTACAAAAAAGTGACCCTTTTTTTACAGAAAAACAGTCTTAATAAGTAGAAACGCAGTATGCAGATGTTTCAGCAATTTATGCAAAGATATAAAAAAGATCAGAGGAAAGGAGTTGAGGGGATGAGAGAAATCCGAAGATGGTGTGCCCTGGTGCTGGCGATCGCATTGGTGGGAACGAATGCAGTGTATCAGTTGAAGACAACACTCAGCGCACATGAAACGGAACAGACGGTTGAAGTTGATAGTGAATCGAGGGAAGCGGCAGCCCGGGCGGCAACAAAAGCGGCGATAGAGAAAGCGACCGGCGAGACGGTTGACCTGAACAATCTGAGCGCAAAGGAGCTGGTTGAATCTAAAGAAGCGGACGCCGACGAAGCGCAGCCGGAAGTTGAAGTGACGGTAGTCGCAGAGTAGTCAGGAAGCCGGGACTTGAAAATTATCAAGTATCGTTCTATTAGTCTAAAAAAGGAGAAGAGTGTTATGAAGAATGTAAAACGGTGGATTGCTTTTTTGCTTGTCATCGTACTCCTGAGCAGTACGGGGATACATCAGCTGAGCACGACGATGCGCGCCAACGAGGCAGAGACCTCTGAGCAGGAAGCAAAAGAAGCAAAAGCAGAAGCCGAGGCGAAGAAAGCCGAAGAGGAAGCTGAGAAAAAGGCAGAAGCCGAGGCAAAGAAGAAGGCCGAAGAAGAAGCTAAGAAAAAGGCGGAAGCTGAGGCGAAGAAGAAAGCCGAAGAAGCGAAGAAGGCTGAAGAGGCAGAGAAGAAAGCCGAGGAAGCTAAGAAAGCTGAAGAGGCTAAGGTAGAAGAGGTTCAGGAAGACGAGAGCAAAAAAGAAGCTGTCGTATCTGAGAAAAAGGAAGAGGACAAAACAGCCTCTGAAACGTCCGGAAAAGCGGAGAAGGAAGACAAGAAGGACGAACAGAAGGAAGAAAAAGAAGTTACATATGACATCTCGGTAAAAGAACCTGCAGTTGACGGCGGCGAGATCGCAGTATGGACAGACGGAGAGAAAAAGAACGTATCATTTTCCAATGGCTCATATAAAAGCAACATAAAAGAAAACGGTACTTTCCGTATCCAGATTACTGCAAAAGACGGATATGAAGTAGAAAAAGTCGCAGACCAGAACGAGAAGTCGCTTGAGAAAAAGTCAGTAAACGGAAATGTTTACACATACGAGATCTCAAAAGTGAAAGCGAATACAACAGTAAAGATCACCTATAATAAGGTAGAAACTGCTGACGACGGAAAAGAAGTCGAGACCGGTCAGAAGGATGACAGCAAGCAGGACGATGCAGCGTCTGAGGACGACTCCGAGGAGGGTGACCCCGAGGAGGCGGAAGCAGAAGTAACAGAGGTGACAGACGCGGCAGAGACACCGAGTGATGAAGGAAACGAAGAAGTTTCGGAAGAGGAAGCGGTTCTTGAAGAGGTTCCATCACAGGAAGAACCAGAAGAAGAGATCGCAAAACCTGCGCAGACGCTCACAGCGACAGCAGGCGATGGAGCGGTCATCACAGTTACAGCTCCGGAGGGCGCTCTTTCAGAAGGCTGTACCCTGAAAGTCAGCCAGGCAAATTCAGAGGCGATTGCAGCGGCACTCAAAGCGGCAGCAGCATCTGAAGGAAAAGACTTAGTAAGCTATGCCGCATATGATATTACGATCCTGGACGCAGACGGAAAAGAGATTCAGCCTGACGAGAGCGTCAGGGTAATGATCTCAGGAACATCCGTAGGTGGAGAAGAAAAGCAGCTGTATCATATCAACGGAAACGCTGCTGAAAAGATCAATGGAATGGCAGTCGGCAATACGGCGGTGTTCGATGCGGAGCACTTTAGTATATATGTGGTGAGCGGAACTTATGCAACACAATCAAAAAACATCACAATCACTTTTGATGCAAATGGCGGTAAGTATCCACCCACAAGCATTACCCAGGAAGAAGGCTCTGTAATTAATCTTCCCGATGCGGGAAATATGAGCTATAGTGGTTATACGTTTATGGGTTGGGGAACCAGTAGGACTTCTGGGAAGGAAGATGCGAAGGGTTCGACAACAATCTACCCAGCAGGTTATCAGTGGACGCTGGATCAGGACACGACTTTATATGCAGTATGGGGGACGAGTACACAAGCCACATATTATATTAGATTAGATGGACAAATCCCACAAGAACCAGGGTCATACGGATCAGCACTTTATACAAGTGGTATGGCTGGTACAGTCAAATATGATACTTTTTATGCTAATACCAGTGGTGTGGACGATCATTTGGACACAGTACCAACAACAAATCAAATACTTACCGCTTGTAATGGGAAGGTAGGTTCAATTCAATTTACAGACGAAACGCAATACGAGACGTGTACTTCCGATAAAACGTTTGAGGAAAAATATTATGTACTTTGGTATGTAATTAAGCACGAAGGTGATGGAGTACATGTAGATGGCGTATTACTTAAAAAAAGTTTGTTTAATGTAACATATGATCCAAATGCAGTAGAATATACAGGGACGGTTCCACTTGGAAAACAGTATGCAGCAGGAGTAACAGTTACTGTTGAAGGAGAATCCTTAGCAAGAGAAGGTTATACATTTGGAGGCTGGGAATATGAAGGCCAACAGTATCGGGCCGGAAACACATTTGAAATGCCTTCTAATGATGTGGTGTTGAAAGCTATCTGGATACCAAATGATACCACTTCGTACAAGATTGAACATTATTGGGAACAAGAAGATGAAACCTATCTGTTGCATGAAACGGAAAAAAAGAGCGGTCAAACAGGCATAGAAGTTACTGCAAAGCCGAAGAGTTATCCAGGATATACTTTTGATGAAGCTGTTGAAGGAACAGTTTCATCAGGACCTATTGCAGGAGATGGAAGTCTTGTCCTTAAGTTATATTATCGTTTAGATAATAACGCAACTGTTACAGTAACCTATATGGCAGAGACGGGTGGAAGCGTAAACAATGCCAAAGATACGATCCAGATCGTGACAGGAGAAACGCTGAACGGTTCCACAGCAACAGCAGAGAACG
>CAZNXL010000039.1:0-10726 GCA_964577075.1 uncultured Dorea sp.
GCGGCATCATCAGGATGGCGAAGGGTACGAACATACCGCTTACAATGTAAAGATAAGACACTTTATAAAATTTACTTTTCGCCATACTTCTTCCAATGGCGTATCCCGCAAGTGAGTGGATCAGTATCGCCAATACGACTGTCACAACCGTGATCAATACACTGTAGCCAAGGGAATGCCAGAAATCCGTTACGCGCATAGCTTCTGCGAAGTTTTCAAGGCTCCAGCTCTTAGGAAGGCTTAAGGCCCCCGCAATATCATTTGTCATCTCCGACGGCTTCTTAAAGGCAATGATGACAGCCATGTAAAGCGGAAAGATAACAGTCAGACAACCAACAAATAATAAAATTGTAAGCGGCCAGTTGGTTTCGGCAGCAACTTTATTTTTCTTTTTCATTATAACTGTTCCTCCTTCTTTCCTGTAACGTTAAGCTGGAATACAGAGATGATCACAATTACGATAAAGAAGATCACCGCATTGGCGCTCTGGAAACCAAATTGTCCGCCACCCATACCATTATTGTAAATCAGGAATGAGATGGACTCTGTACTCTGTGCCGGACCTCCTTTGGTCAATGCCATGATCTGATCAAATACCATCAGGAAGTCTTTCATGCTCAACACCAGATTGATACTGAAAAATGGAATGATCAAAGGGAAGGTGAGATTCTTAAAGCTCGACCAGCCTGTAGCTCCGTCGATCGCTCCCGCCTCATATACATCCTCCGGTACCGTCTGCAGACCGGAGATGTAGATCAAGGTCGTCTGCGCTATGGACTGCCACGCCGCAACGATCACGATCGCGATCCATGCCGTTTTCTCACTGGACAGCATACTTCCTTTCCCTGTGACCGCCGGAAGGATGTAGGTAAAGATATAACCGAAGATATAGCCGACAACCAGTCCTCCCAGGATCCTCGGTATGAAGTAAACGCCTCTGAGGGCGCTCTTTGCGCGGATCCTGCCGTTAAGTCCCAAAGCAAGCAAAAGTGCGATCACATTTGTAACAATCGTAGCAACCAGCGCAAATTTAAAAGTAAAGAGATAAGATTTCCCCACGCGCGAATCTGTAAACAGATCCGTATAGTTGCGGAGGCCTACCCAGTCATAGCTTCCGAATCCTCTGAAATTAGTAAAGCTATAGATCAGACCTTTGATCAGCGGCAATGTGTTAAAACAAAAGAATAATGCCAGAACCGGAATTGTAATCAGTAAAAAAGTCTGGTTTCTTCCAAGTTTTTTATTCATCATTCATTACCTCCCTTTTCTTCATATTCCTGTACTTTACGGATAATATCGCGGTTATATCTCTGCCAGTCCGTGTCGAATTTTTTCAGGAATTTATCTACGTCACCATCTAATAAGAATGTCTGGATCTGAGCATCTACAGACATTTCTGACGGATAATAATGATCCTGATAGTCCACCATCTTTCCTTCGTTAATATAGGACAGCATCCCGTCAAGAGCCGGTGAGAGAGTAAACTCTTTATCCTTACAGGGAACCGCGTTCTGATCATCCAGATATGTCTGGATCGTAGAATCTTCCAACAGGAAGCTCAGCACTTCGTATGCGGCCTCTTTATGCTCGCAGTCGGCAGTAACGCAGAATTGAAGGTCAACGCCTGAGTTCAGGACATTATCCCCGGCATTCTCGCAGCCCGGCATAACAAAAGAATCAATATCCATGTCCGGATTGACCGATTGGATCTGCGGAACAGCATAGCTTCCGATGCAATACATCGCAGACTCTCCATTTGCGAAAGCTGTACATGCGTCATTATAGCTATATGCAAACGGGTCGTCCTGCGCGTAGGCAAGCAGTTCTTTCATCTTCTCCGCCACTTCCTGGTATTCATCGATAAACTTCGTCTCGCCCTTGTTGACCTGACGGCAGACGTCTGCCGGTGCAAGGTCGCAGGCAAGTGCGTTCCACGGTGCAAGACAGGTCCAGACATCTTTATATCCAAAGTATAACGGCTGTTGTCCGGAAGCCTTGATCGTCTCACAGAGTTCCATGAATTCTGACCATGTAGTCGGGATCTCCCATCCGTTTTCTTTGAACATCTCCCTATTGTAGAGAACCCCCGCCGCATTTGCCACGTATGGCACCGCATATACACCGTCTGTAGGAACGTATTCCAGATTCTTATCAATCTCTTTATATGCGTCCTTGATCAGTGACAATCCTTCAAAATCTGAAATATCCATCAGCATCTCGGCATCCACGAAGTTTGAAAAGTTCACATCGCCCCCGATGCCGATGATATCCGGGGCGTCTTCCTTAATAAAACGCGTCTTCAGTACGGTTATGGCGTCATTCGGAGATTCAATCTCGAGTACAATATCATCATGCGTCGCATTGAATTCCTCTTCCATCTTTTCAAAAGCCTTTACGGCTTCCGGTTTATACTGAAGCATGGTGATATGGATCTTTCCATCAGCTTCTCCGGAAGAACATCCTGAAGTTGAAAGAACTGTTCCAACCAGCATTGCTGCCACAAGCGCTGCGGCAATTACTCTCCTTTTCATTCCACACTTCCTCCTTATTTTGTTATATGGTTTTTATTCATTTATTATACTTTTTTATATTTTCTTCATAAATGGAATAATAAGCAGTAATTATGGCATTTTCGCTATGGAAAAATAAAGGATTTTATGTTAAAATGTAAACGGCAATTTACCAACGTCTGTATTCCTGCTATGATTGGATTTTGGAAAACGGGGTATCTGTGATGCGCAATGTGAAATATACCGACAGCGTGACTTTCCGCTGTCTTGAGCATTTAAGAGGAACATCTTTAGATCTCAGCCTGATTCATGCCGGGAAAGAAGATTGCAGACCTTTGCACATCTGTTCCAACACACGGGATGAATATATTATACATTTTGTCCTTTCCGGAAAAGGATTCTATTCCTGCGAAGAAAATACCTATACGCTCCTGGCCGGTCAGATGTTCGTCATCTATCCCGGGGAGCCTGTTACTTACGGCTCTGATTCTGCAGATCCGTGGTCCTACGCATGGATCGGTTTCAACGGGATCCGCGCGGACGCCATATTAAAGAAATGCGGGTTTTCCCATAACGCCCGCGTTCTTTCAGCCCCTTCAACGGAAAAGATCCTTCCGTATGTCGACAATATCCTGAATTGTAAAGCAATGACCTTTGCAGACGATCTGCGAAGAGAAGGGTGGCTTTTGATGCTGCTATCCAATCTCATTGAAACGCAGTCACTGATCCGGAGCCGGCGCTCTGACGCCATTCATGATTATGGTCCGCAGGCTTATGTAGAACTGGCGGTCGAACATATCAAGTACAATTATCAGAACGGGATCAATGTCTCCGATATCGCTGAGCACATCGGGATCAGCCGCGCATATCTGAACCACGCTTTCCAACAGGAGCTGGGCGTTTCCATCCAAAAGTTCCTGATCGATTTCCGGATGCACAAGGCGGCGAACCTGCTCGTAAGCACAACCGCCGCTATCAAACAGATCTCCCAGGCCGTGGGCTACGAAGATCAGCTTGCTTTTTCAAAGGCATTTAAGAAGAAATTTGAGATGAGCCCGAAGAATTACCGGTCATTCAAACAGAAATCCGTGCATTATTCGGAAAAACAATTAGTTGATAATATAGAAGACTTTTCTTAATGAAAAAGGCATCCTTCCGGATGTCTTTTTCATTAAAATATTTTCTTATTCGCATTATAGATCTCTTTAAACCTGAGGAACTCTTCATCATAGATCCTGACATGCTCAGGATCGGGTTCCGTAATCTCAGGATTCAGGCGGACCATGCAGCTGCATGCCTCCTCGTAATTGCGGAAATATCCGCTTCCTACCGCAGCCGTGATCGCGGCTCCTAAAGATGCCTGCTCTTTCTCCCGATTTGTATAAATCGCGCAGTTATACATATCTGCCTGGATCTGCCGGAACAGCGGGCTCTTTGCCCCGCCGCCCGACGCGATGACGCGATCGGCCCTGATGCCTAAGCCTTCTAAGATGGACATGGACTCTTTCATGCTGTATACGATCCCTTCCATTGTACTGCGGATCATATGAGCCCTGGTATGCTTTAACGTCATCCCCAGATACACAGCCTTCGCGTCAGGATCATTGTGAGGGGTCCTCTCCCCGTTCAGATAGGGAAGGAACAGAAGACCCTCGCTGCCTGCGGGAACCTTTGCCGCATATTCATTCATCTCATCGAAGGTTCCCATCTCAAGAATATGATTCTTAAGCCATTTAAGCGCCACGCCACCGCTTAAGTGCGCCCCCATGATGCTCCAGAGAGACCTGTCTGCATGACACCATGTATTTGTGCGAAGCATCGGGTCATAAACCGGACTCTCCAGCGCACAGGTAAGATGACACGCCGTTCCGATGGTAGACGCCATATAACCATTCTTTATCATGCCGTTGCCAAGCTCCATCATAAGGGAATCCCCGCCGCCGTAAGCGATCACCGTCCCCTCCTTAAGCCCCGTATCCTTCGCGCAGTCCTTACTGACGCATCCCGCCTTTTCATACGCCTCATGGCTGTCAACAAAAAAATCTGCCGGAAGATGAAGCTTCTCTAAGAGATCAAACGCCCATACTCTCTCCTTCATATTCCACATTCCGGTTGCGCTTGCGTCAGAAGCGTCCGTCCCAAGCTCGCCGCACATGCGGAAGCGTATGTAGTCCTTCGGAGAGAGCACCTTGTAGATCTTTTCATAATTCTCCGGCTCTTTTTCTCTCACCCATATAAGGGAAGGAAGCATAAACCCCGTGCTGAGACGATTGCAAAAGACTCTTCCGAACTCTTCCTGAGAAACGCTCTCATAAATATGGTCAATCTGCTCAGCGCTCCTCTGATCCGCCCAGATGATCGCATTCCGGATCGGCTTCTTATCTTTATCAATCATCACAAGTCCATGCATCTGCCCGGAATAACTGATCCCGCGAATACCGTCTTTCAGACCCGCATCCTGTGCAAGCATTTCCCGGACCGCCAGTATTGTGGACTCCCACAGTTTCTCCATATCCTGTTCCGCCTGGTTAAGTTCAGGCTTGATAATATCATACTCGCACTGCCCTGCCGCCACAGTCTCCCCTCTTTCATTCACCGCAACGGCTCTTACACTTGACGTACCAAGATCAATCCCTACAAAACATTCCATTCATCCTCACCATCCCAGATATCGCGCCAGTCTTTTGCGGATTCCCACAGGAATACTTTCCCTTTGATCAATCTGGCGTTCTGATCCGCCTTTCTAAGCGTTTCCATCTCTTCCTCTGTCAGGAAGTCTTCTGTCGTGCATCTTAGGTTCCCTGCATACTCATTTTCAAAAATTGAGAATGGGATCGGCACATGCCCCCGCTGCACCGCCCACTTCACACACACCGTCGCCGGATGGCAGTTGTGATTTTTTGCGATCTCCACAAGTTCCGGCATCTCGAAGGTCACTACGTCTCCCTCCTCGGTGTCTCTCTCCGGACGACACGGAGATCCCATCGGGCTGTAAGCGATCGGCAGAATATGATGCTCCATGCAATACTCAAAAAGTTTTGGCTGCTGGAATGTCGGGTTGATCTCCACCTCCAGGACTGTCGGCTTGATCCTGCACAGCGGAAGCACCTGCTCTAATTTGGTGATTGTCATATTTGACATCCCGATCGTCCTTACAAGTCCCATATCCACCAGTCGTTCCATCTGTCTCCACACGCCCATATATTCCTCGACTGAAAAAGGAACCGAATCAGGATTCCTCCCTTCCAGATGTGCTCCCGGCGCGTGATAATTCGGGAACGGCCAATGCACCATATATACATCCGCATAATCCAGCTTCAGATCTCTGAGGCTCTGTGCACATGCAACCAGCACGTCGCCTTCTCCGTGCATATCGTTCCACACCTTCGTCATGATCGTCATATCTTTCCGCTGCACGATCCCGTCTGAAAACGCTTTTTGAAATACCTTTCCGATATCCTTTTCATTCCCGTAGGATGCTGCGCAGTCAAACAGACGATAACCTGCCTCAATGGCGCCGTAAACTGCCGCTGCCACCTCTTCGGATGAATAGCGGTCGTTGCCAAAGGTACCCATGCCGATCCCCGGGATTACCATTCCGTTACTCAGTTTTCTCTGCGGCACTAATGCCGGATTCACTTTTTCCATCCTTGTCTGCCTCCTTCATATACAATATAGTTCCCTTTGATTGCCCAGTTTTTGGCTTTCCAGCTCTTCTTTCCCTGCACCTGGGCTTCTAACTGCATATAGATCCTCTCCGCCGTCCCGGACAAGTCCTGACCGTAGACTGCGATCGGATAATTCTTCGCCTCTTCAAAGTCATCCACCACTGCAAGGGCCACATCCTGCACTGCGTCCATCCTGTCAAGGATCTGCGCCGTCAAATATCCAAGCTCGCCTGTATTGCAAAGCGCCAGTCCTGCTCCCATATCTTCTATCGCCCTCTGAATACGCAGTATATCCGTATCTTCCACTTCTCTGTTGCGGTTCCACGGGATCCTGAGCACCGGATGATCCGGACATACTTTCTGAAACGCATCCTCCCTCTTCTTTACATTTCTGATCGCCAGATTATCCCAGCCTATGTAAAGATATCCGCCGCTTCTGTTTTCCTGCTGTTCGATCAGTGTCTTTACCGCATCCTCATTGTCCAGAAATACACAGTCTGCGTAGGGATACGCATCATCCGTATCAAAAAACACCAGATTCATCCCAATGCTTCTCAGTCTGAGAAGCTTGCCCGTATCCACCTGCTGATCATCGGGCCACACGACTGCATTCCTGATATTCTTACTGTATAACTGATACAGGCAATCCTCAAGTCCCGTTCCGCCCGGCACCTCCACATACAGAAGCAGCGTATCATGCTCCCATGCCGTCTTCTGGAACTTCGCGATAAAATCCACGAAAAACGGATTCTTAGACGGCGCTACCAGCGCAACCACGTCAAGAGACGTAACATTGCCCCAGTTTCGCAACTGTACCTGCGTTCCGCTTCCGACCTCCCTCTTAATAAGGTCATCTGCTTCTAACAATTCCAATGCCCTGCGCACCGTGATCCTGCTGACGTCATAATCCAATGCAAGCTGTCTCTCTGAAGGGATCTTCTCTCCGTCAGAATATGCTCCTTTGTAAATCTGCCGGCAAATGCTGTTCTTAAGATCAACATACCGAAGTTCGGTCACTCCTGTAGTCACGCATGCACCTCCAAAATCTCTAACATTCTATACTTGTAGACTCCATATCAAGCCGTGTGATGATGTCTTCCTGAATCGCAGGCGACAGATCGAGGAAGTTCACGAACGTACCGTGGATCCTCATAATGTATACCCCGCTCGGCGCATATTTTTTCGGATTAGCCAGCACCTTCCTGAGCATATCCGGCGTCGTCACATTCACATACAGATAAAACGGCTGTATCCGGTCATTGGCCGGATTGTAAAAGAGCGGGGTAATGATCTTATCCCTGAACTCTATTCCTTTTTCCTCAAACGTCTCCGCCCGGAAATAATTCGGATTGATCCCGAAATGTGATGCATAGCCGCCGTTCATCTTCTCATACGGGAGATGCATTCCCGAAAGTACCCGAAATCCCAGTCCTGAATGTGCTTCTCCATATAACGGGTCTACTCCGTATCCTAACATATCTCTTGATTTTCTTCCGTCCGGCGTTGCACCCACCCAGTAGCCATATAAAAGATGTGTGGACGGAGTTGAATAATCACATCTGAACGGATTGCCGAGATAGTTTTTCTTAGATGATACAATGTCACTTACCCTGTCCGCGATCTCCTTCGCTTCTTTATCAACAACTTCAATATTATTCCCGAATTTTTTACAGCTGAGAAGATACTGCTGCATCTCCGGATCATTTTCAAAATTTGTGCGAAGAGCCTCTACCATTCTGTCTGCATCTTCCGGTCTTTCCCTTATCAGCGTATCAATCGCCACAAAAGAATCCGCCACAACGGACAATCCGTGGATCAGGCAGCCGCTTCCGTTATATTTCGTCCCCTGTTTCTTCGTATCTCTTGCATCAATACCTGTTTCTACACCACCCATCATGGTAGAGAGGAACGGAACCTGCAGGATACTGATTGCTTCGGAGGCCGCATTCGCCGAGGCAGCCATCTTATCTGCGAACTCATCAACATTTTTATAGAAGATCTCCCGGATATTCTGAAGCACTTCAAGCTTGCTTACGCAGCCATTCTCCTCATCTGTCTTTCCAAGCTTCTTTCCGGTAATCGTAGATACCCCTCCGCTGATACAAAGCTCTAAGATCTTTCCGAGATTCAGCCAGCTATTTGTGGTATTGCCGTTATCTTTTCCCATGATCAGCGGCTCCTGACATCCTGCCACAGAATAATCTTCAAGATCTTCATGGTCTACGCCGTGAGCTTCAAGGATCGGGAAGAGACTGTCATCATTGAAAATCGACGGTGTAAGGCATCCCGGAGTGAAAAAGAATCGTCCAAGGCTTTCATATAACTCCTTCGGTGTATTCTTATGAAGCTTAACTGACAGGATCGGCTGCGGAAGATTCATGTCATAGTAAGCGTCAAGAAGCGCATATGAGCTTAGATTCGTAAGATCCTCTCCCTCATTGGACTTGCCGCCCACGATCAGATTCTGCGAGATTGCCCAGCTTCTGTCCGCAACATTGAAAAATACAAGCAGATGTTTGAAAAGAGCCGCCGCTACCTCTCTGCTCATATTCGTCTTTGCGCGGTATGGCTCAAAGATACGGTCAGCATTACCGACAGAAAATGCGAAGGGATTCGGCGTCTGTTCCAGGCACATCGTCTGCCAGATCAGGATAAATGACTGAATCGCTTCAAACAGATCGTCTGCGCCTTCCCCCGGAACCTTTCTAAGAGTCTCTTTCATCATTCTGTAACGCTCTTTATCCCTGGTCTCTGCCGCAGCTTCTTTTTCTTCCGCGAGAGACGCATATCTTTCCGCCAATATCTCCAAAGCGTCCAGAGAGAGCTTCATAGCCTCATAATAATCTGCTCTCTCATCCCTGCATGCCGCCTGCTTTTCCTCAATCTCTTTCCTTATGCCTTTCGTTCCCACTGCAAGAAATCTGCGGACATCCGGAATCAGATGACCTGTCACCTGCTCTACGAAAAAGATTGCTTCGCTGGTACTGTCTCCGGCAATATCGTAAGCTTTTCTGAGAGCGTCTGCATATGGCGTATGATCATTGTATTCTTTCAGCTCGTCAATTCTTTCCTGCGTGATATCTCCGATTGGATCAATATCGCCAAATACAGCAACCGGATCGCAATATCCGTTAAAGGAATCTACCGTAAATGCCGGATTGATCAATGCATAAGACCGTGCAAAGGAATCATCCTGCGTTCCTGCGAACACATGATAATCTCCAATACTGATCGGGATATTTTTCATAACTTCTACCTGAGTCTTTGCAATGCGGATACAATCCTTATCCTCTTTAAATCTCTCATCACAGTCCCTTTGGATTTCTTTCGCGAGGAACCATCCTTCAAGGTGATCCAGGCTTCTCTCCTCCTGGAACCGTTTCTTTGCCAGTGTTGTAATCTCCTGCGCATTTAAAATTGCTTTGATCTGCATGATTTCTTCTCCTTTCTAACTCTTCTTGTATATAAGTCCCGCTTCCGTGATCCTCTTACGAAACTGTCTGATCTGCTCCATTGTCACATGAGCGGTTTCATCCATCTCATAGGTCCAGCCGCATTCTTCCCATTTATTTTTTCCGAATTCATGATATTTTAATATTTCAAATGTCACGTTATCACCGCCAAAAGTCCTGAACAGACGAACAAACTGCCGCATGTCCTCCTCGCTGCTGTTCACCCCGCCGATAAGCGGGATCCGGACATCCACGCGCTTATGCTCCGCCGCCGCTTTTTTCAGATTGGCAGCTACAGCCTTTAACGGCACGCCGGTGTATTTCTCATGCGCCGCGTCATCCCAATGCTTGCAATCCATCATTAACTGGTCAATATACGGGAACAGCTCCGGCAGCCGCACATGACTCCCGTTCGTCTCGATCGCGGTATGGATCCCCGCGGCTTTCAGGCGGATCAGCAGCTCTTTCAGCGCCTCAAACTGCATCGTTGCCTCTCCCCCGGTGAATGTCACACCGCCTCCGCCGTAAAACATAGGACTGCTTCTTACGATCTCATCATACACCTCATCCACCGTCCGCTCTTCGTAAGACAATCGGATCCCCTTGCTCCGGTGCTTCGCAGATAAACATTCCCTGTCCGCACAATTCTCACATATCTTCCGGTCAAGCCTGCCATCCTTCACAGCGCCCTTCGGACAAAGTTCCCCGGTCAGCCAGTCTTTATCCGTATAAAGCACTCCGTCTGTCTTCATTCCCTCCGGATTCGCACACCATTTGCACCGCATATTGCATCCCTGAAGATGATACACCAGGCGATTCCCCTGACCGTCCTGAGAATAATTGAATCCTTTCTGAAAAATCCGAAGTACCACTTTCTCCACCTCCCCCGCGCGTCAAATTGGTATCTAATGGCATAACCATTTAGCGTAAAAAAACAATCTCTTAATGGTATTATATCATATAACCAATCTATGTCAAACAGAATTTCTGTTTTCGGCTTGCATTCCCTCATTTCTTTATGCTATACTATCACCCGTAGCAAAGCCGAGTGTTCGAGACCTTCCACTCGTAAAACAAAACTAAAGGAGAACAACAT
>CAZNXL010000040.1:0-10625 GCA_964577075.1 uncultured Dorea sp.
ATTCTTCCCATTTATGCGAGAATCTTCTCATTCCTACAGATACGCCTCTTTTGCATCGCGGATCATCTTCGCCGCTTCCTCTACGATCTTCCTATCGTCCTGCGTCAGTGACGGAAGAGGTTCTCTTACGCCGCCAAGCTCAAGTCCTTCGTTGATCTTAAGGATTGCTTTGATTACTCCGTACATATTGCCGCAGGCAGAACACATCTTATAGATGATCGCGTCTACTGCATACTGGATCTTTCTTGCCTGTGCCATATCGCCTGTTTTTACATATTCATCCATCTTAAGGAATAACTCTGGCATAACACCGTAAGTTCCTCCGATCGCGCCCTCTGCACCGATCACGCGTCCGCTGATAAACTGCTCGTCCGGTCCGTTGAAGATAATATAATCCTCTCCTGCCGCCTGCTTGAACATCTGGATATCCTGTACCGGCATAGAAGAATTCTTTACACCGATAACTTTAGGATTCTTTCTCATTTCAGCAAAAAGATCCATCGTAAGGGCAACTCCTGCAAGCTGCGGAATATTGTAAATCACAAAATCCGTGTTCGGCGCCGCCGAGCTTATGTCATTCCAATACTGTGCAATGGCGTGTTCCGGCAGACGAAAGTAGATTGGCGGAATTGCCGCGATCGCATCTACGCCAAGGCTTTCCGCATGTCGCGCAAGTTCCATACTGTCTTTTGTATTGTTACACGCTACATGTGCAATAACCGTAAGCTTACCTCCTGCTGCTTTCATGACATTTTCCAGAATGATCTTCTTATCCTCCACGCTCTGATAGATACATTCGCCTGAAGAACCGTTTACATATACTCCCTTCACGCCCTTTTCCACAAAATATCGCGCAAGCGCCTGCACACCGTCCGCTCTTACATTGCCCTCCTTGTCATAACATGCATAAAATGCCGGAATGACACCTTTGTACTTGTCAAGATTTCTCATAACACTTTTCTCCTTTGCTTTTTGAATAGATTGTTTTGGATCATTTTCATATGCCTTAATTAATCATGTTCCCGTCTCATACGACACTTACCGCTCAAGCGCCTCTGCAAATGATTTCGTGATCAGCTGCGGTCTTGTGATAATGGAGCCCACTACTACGCTGAATGCCCCCAGTTTGATCACTTGCTTCGCTTTTTCCGGCGTGTTAATATTGCCTTCCACGATCACTTTATTCTTTACCCCGGCAATGATCTTTCTCAAAATTTCAAAATCATTCTCCTCAATTCTGTCCCCTTCGCTCTGTTCGGTATATCCCACCAGAGTCGTTCCAATGAAATCAAATCCAAGCTCATCTGCATGAAGAGCTTCCTCCACCGTGGAACAATCCGCCATGAAAAGCTGAGCCGGATATTTCTCCTTAATCTGTCCAAAAAATTCATCCAGTGTTATACCTCCCGGTCGAGCTGTCCCGGTTGCATCAACTGCAATGATCTCGGGTTTTACCTCCATCAGTTCATCCACTTCCTTCATAGTCGGTGTAATGTAGACTTTACTGTCATCGTAATCTCTCTTCACGATTCCGATGACCGGAAGATCCACCTGAGACTGGATCTCTGCGATGTCCTCTTTGGTATTTGCACGGATTGCGCACGCTCCGCCTTCTTTCGCCGCCAATGCCATCCTCCCCATAATGAAAGAAGAATGAAGCGGTTCATGCGGTAATGCCTGACAGGATACAATGAGCTTCCCTCTTAAAACTTCTGTTCTTTCTGCCGCTGTCTTTACTGCCATTTTTTCTGCCCTCCTTTACTTTGACCCCAATTATATCAACATTGAATTTGTTTTCAATACTTTCACCGTTTGTTGAAAGTGCTTTCATTTCTTTTTCAATGCACTCCGTTTTTTGCCTGTTTTTTCATATTTGTAATTAGTGATTTTGCACAAAACATTGTTCTTTCTTTCCGTTTATGAAAGTATCTCCAGTTCCGCGTATTTTTATTGAAATTCTTATTTTTATTGATATACTTATAAATGCAGGATAGGGAATCGCTCTGTAAGATGTAAAAAAGGAAAGGAAATGTAGATATGGTTATTTACAAAGCAAAAGATTACAAAGAATTGAGCCGCAAAGCGGCGAACATTATCTCGGCGCAGGTGATCATGAAACCAGATTGTGTATTGGGGCTGGCTACAGGGTCTTCACCTGCGGGAGCATACCGGCAGTTGATCGAGTGGTATGAAAAAGGAGATTTAGATTTTTCCAGAGTTTCAAGTGTGAATCTGGATGAATACAGAGGACTTGATCCTGAAAATGATCAGAGCTACCGCCACTTCATGAATACGAATCTGTTTGATCACATTAATATTGATAAAACACGTACTTTTGTCCCAGACGGATTAGAGCCGGATGCTGACAAAGCATGTGCAGATTATGATGAGATTATTGAAAAGATGGGCGGGATCGACCTGCAGCTCCTCGGTCTTGGGCATAACGGACATATCGGATTTAATGAACCGGCTGATTCCTTTACAAAAGGGACGAATTGCGTTGATCTTACGCAGAGTACAATCGAGGCGAACAAACGTTTCTTCGAATCAGAGGATGAGGTGCCGAAGCAGGCATACACAATGGGGATCAGAAGCATTATGAGTGCGAAAAAGATCCTGGTTATAGTAAGCGGCAGGGATAAGACTGAGATACTAAAGAAAGCCTTAGAAGGACCGATCACACCACAGGTTCCGGCGTCCGTACTCCAACTTCACCCGGATGTGGTGATCGTAGCCGATGAGGCAGCGTTATCTGAGATGTGAATGTATTTTTTCCTGGCGTTATGGACGCGAAAGGAAGCTCCACTGGAGCTTCCTTTCGCATGCCTGGCAACGAAAACGAATTAAGACCTACATTTCCTGAATCTCTTCCTTAAATCCCTCTCCCAACACCTCGTTGGATTCCATAATGATCGTAAATGCCTTTGGATCGACCTTACGCGCGATCTTTTTAATTGTATACATCTGCTTATTATTGCAGGCACACATAACAACCGCCTTTTCTTTTTTAGAATAACTTCCGATTCCTCTAAGAATTGTAGAGCCTCTTTCCGCGTATTCGTCGATGTATTGCGCCATCTCTTTCCCTTTTTCAGTAACGATCAAAGTCATCTTTCCTTCATCAACTCCGTACATGATCTTGTCCATAACGGCCGCCATCAGGTAAGTTACGATCACACCGTAGATAAACCCGTCAATATCTTTGAAAACCAGTATACTTCCGACTGCGATCGTAAAAATATCGAAGCCAAATGTGATCATTCCAAGAGACATATGCGGCTTAACTTTCTTTATAGACATGGTAATAAAATCCTGTCCGCCGGTAGACGAATTTCTCATAAAGATCATAGCATATCCGATCCCGCACAGTACGCCCATGCAAAGTGCGGCGAGCAGTCTGCTCCCTTCATACGCGGGGAACAAAGGCGCCACATAGTCTATAAAAGCCGAAGAAATAAGCATTGTCTTTACAGAACGCGCGAAAAATGCTTTCCCTAAAAATTTGTAGCAGAATATAGCTACCGGTACATTTAAAAGAACGGTTCCCGCGCCGACCGGTATCCCTATCAGATGATACATAATGATGGCAAGTCCCGAAAATCCCGCCACCGGGAAATTAGCATTCAGTGCGAAATTATAGATCCCGACAGCAAGGATCATGCTCGCCGCAATATCCACCAACAAATCAATCCCAAACTCTTTCCAATTTACTTTTCTCATACCAAAACCTCCTCTACATAAACCTACTCAATCTTAAAACTATCTCTTTCTAATAACAAGTTCTCTACAGAACAAAAAAACAGCCGCAAACTATACAAATATAATTCGCAACTGCTCTTCTGATAAACAAGTGTATCCATGAAACATCATTTTGTCAAGCCTTACGTTATAGTATAGTAAACCCAGCCAGTAAAACTTATTTGTCAAAATCCGGAATCCTGCAAAACGGGGAGAAACACTCAACTCTTTCACCGGCTCTTTTCCCTTGCCGCTATAATCTCCCCGGCAATCTCATCCGCAGACATCTCCGGCAGCATCAAAGCCTGTTCCCTCAAAGCCTCAAGAGCTTCCTGCTCCGTCATTGTCCTTTCCGGTAATGTAGCTTCAAAAGGGATTCCACGGGTAATAACACTCTTTTTCAGGAACATTCTTATCGCAGTCGGCAGATCAAGCCCCAGTTGTTCATAAATGTCTGTCACTTCCCTCTTCAATTGATCGTCCACGCGGATCTGGATCAAACTAGAATTCGACATGACATTTCCTTCCCCCTTTGCAGTATATAAATGTATAAACTACGCCCTCTTTAGTATTATATGCGTTTATATATGTTTATGTCAATATTATATTTTATTTATATGTAAAAATATATGTTTGTAATACACAAATTCATTTTTCTACACCACATTTTGCAAAAAGCGAGGGGCTATTGCGCCCCCCGCCTGACGATATCTTCTCCATATTTTTCTCTCACTTTTTCTAATGCGTCATTAATCTTCTTTCTCTTTGCCCGCTTTCTTGAATCTTCCTGAAATTCTTCATCAAACAAGCTTAGCTGCTCCGGTGCGCTCTCCTCTACGAGCTTTGAGCTTCGTATCCCGAGCAGTCTGACCGGCTGTCCGTTCCACAACTCCCGGAATAATCCCATCGCTTCCCGGTATATAGCCTCCTCTTGTGATGTCGGTCGCAATAGCTGCCTCTGATGAGATGCTGTTTCAAAATTATAGTATTTTATCTCAACGCTGAGCATCCCTGCCTTCTGAGCTGCTTTTTTCAGTCTTCCTGCCACGCTTTCCGCCAGATCGCGCAATACGGGACTTACCTGTTCTTCTGTCTCCAGATCCTTTGGAAGCGTTGTTGAATTTCCGATCCCCTTTGCCTCTGCCGGTTCGGATTCTACGACGTCGGTACCTATGCCATTGGCGGATTCCCACAGTTTTCTTCCGTGGCTTTTCAGATGCCTTTCCAGGATTGCCGGATCTGTCTGCGCCAAATCTCCAATCGTATATATTTCAAGTTTCCGAAGCTGTTCCACACTGGAACGGCCCGCCATATAGAGATCTCCAATCGGGAGCGGCCACATCTTTACCTGAATCTCCTCCGGAAACAGAGTGTGAACTTTATCCGGCTTTTCAAAGTCCGACGCCATCTTTGCCAGCAGCTTGTTGCTGGAGATCCCCACATTAACTGTAAATCCAAAGAGTTCTTTCACTCTGTTCTTAATCTCCATGGCGCCCTCGACCGGCGAGCGCCACCGCCCCGCTATTTCCGTAAAATCCATATAACACTCATCTACGCTGACCTGCTCTATCTTTTCCGTATATGTATGTAAAAAATCCATCAATCTCTTACTGTACTGACGATACATCTTATGCTGCGGCGGCTCCATAACGAGATTCGGACATTTAGCTAAGGCATTCACAACGGGTTCCCCTGTGTGAATGCCATATTTTTTCGCCGGGATTGATTTGGCAAGCACCACGCCGTGACGGGATTTCATATCTCCGCCGATAATTGACGGGATACTTCTCAAGTCAACTTCCGCGCCGTTTTTCAGTTGTTCTACCGCCGTCCAGCTAAGGAAGGCGGAATTAACATCGATATGAAATATGACCGGCATTATCTACTCTCCGCTACTTGTGCTGTCAATCTGCCGTCCGCGGCATCGATCAGGATAGTATCCTCCGCCCCTACATCTCCCTGGAGCATCAGCTTCGCCGCCAGTGTCTCCACATGCTTCTGCAGATAACGTTTCAGAGGTCTTGCTCCGTAGTTCGGATCATACCCGCCCTCAACGATATAATTCTTTGCAGCTTCTGTAAGCGCAATCTGAATCTCTCTGTCCGCCAGACGCTTGTTGACATCCTTTACTAACAAGTCAATAATGTCATAAATATTATCTTTCGTCAACGGTTTGAACATAATTGTTTCGTCCAGACGGTTCAGAAATTCCGGCCGGAAATGATTCCTCAGATCAGACATGACTGCCGTCTCCGCCGCCTCACTGATATTTCCCTGATCATCCATTCCATCCAGCAAATAGGATGACCCGATATTTGATGTCATAATGAGGATCGTATTTTTAAAATCTACAGTCCGCCCCTGTGAATCCGTAATACGCCCGTCATCCAATACCTGCAGCAGAACATTGAACACGTCGGGATGCGCCTTCTCCACTTCATCAAACAGGACGACGGAATAAGGCTTCCTGCGCACAGCCTCCGTAAGCTGCCCGCCTTCATCATATCCAACATATCCCGGAGGCGCTCCGATCAGACGGGACACAGAATATTTCTCCATATATTCACTCATATCAATACGGACCATATTGTTCTCATCATCAAAAAGCTGGTCAGCCAGCGCTTTTGCAAGCTCCGTCTTTCCCACCCCCGTAGGCCCGAGAAACAAAAATGAACCAATCGGCTTCGTTGGATCTTTGATTCCTGCTTTTGAACGGATAATAGCTTCCGTTACTAATTCAACACCTTCATCCTGCCCGATAACTCTCTTGTGAAGCTCATCTGCCAGATGAAGCGTCTTGCTTCTCTCGCTCTCATTCAGTCTGGCGACAGGAATACCTGTCCAGCGCGATACGATCTTTCCAATCTCCTCATCCGTCACGCTCTCGTGAACCAATGACAGATCCTCGTCCTTTATCTTCGCCTCCTCCTCTTCTAACTGCTTCTGAAGCTGAGGAAGACGCCCGTACTGAAGCTCCGCCGCCTTATTAAGATCATAGCTTTGCTTGGCCCTCTCTATATCTTTCCCGATCTGTTCAATCTCTTCGCGCAGCTTTTGTATCCGCTCAATATCTACTTTCTCGTTATCCCATTGTGCCTTCTTCCCTGCAAACTCTTCTCTGTATTCTGCAAGCTCCTGCTGCAAATGTTCCAAACGTTCCCTGCTTAACCGGTCATCTTCTTTCTTAAGAGCGGCTTCCTCAATCTCCAGCTGCATAATCTTTCGCTGCAGTTCATCCAATTCTGTCGGCATGGAATCAAGCTCGGTCTTAATTAACGCACATGCCTCGTCTACAAGGTCAATTGCCTTATCCGGCAAGAAACGATCCGAAATATACCGATCAGATAAAGTCGCTGCCGCCACAAGCGCGCCGTCCGTAATTTTCACTCCGTGGAATACCTCATAGCGTTCCTTCAGACCCCGCAAGATAGAGATCGCATCCTCCACTGTCGGCTCATCTACAAGCACCGGCTGAAAACGACGTTCCAACGCCGCATCCTTCTCAATATACTGTCTGTACTCATCCAATGTCGTAGCGCCGATACAGTGAAGTTCGCCTCTGGCAAGCATCGGCTTTAACATATTTCCTGCATCCATAGCGCCGTCTGTCTTTCCCGCGCCCACGATCGTGTGAAGCTCATCAATGAAAAGAATAATTCTACCATCACTCTTTTTCACTTCTTCCAGGACCGCTTTCAGACGCTCCTCAAATTCTCCTCTGTATTTCGCACCCGCTACAAGCGCGCCCATATCCAGCGAGAATACTGTCTTTTCCTTCAGTCCTTCCGGCACATCACCCTTTACGATCCTCTGTGCAAGGCCTTCTACAACAGCTGTTTTGCCAACACCTGGTTCACCGATCAATACCGGGTTATTCTTAGTCTTACGCGAAAGGATCCGGATAACATTACGGATCTCGGCATCCCGCCCGATAACAGGATCTACCTTCTGTTCTCTTGCCCGCTCCACCAGATCCACACCATATTTATTCAAGGTATCATAAGTATTCTCCGGATTATCGCTGGTCACTCTCTGGTTCCCTCTGACGGTGGAAAGCGCCTGAAGAAAACCTTCCCTGCTGATCCCAAGCTCCCGGAAAATATTTTTCATCTCTTTATTGGCATATTTCATAATAGACAGGAAGAGATGCTCTACGGATACATATTCGTCCCCCATCTGCTTTGCCTCATCCTCAGCATGTACCAGCGCATTATTCAGATATTGTCCTACATGCTGCTGTCCGCCCTGCACCTTTACTAATTTTCTCAGCGCTTCTTCCACACGGTTGGTGACAGCATTTCCATCCAGCCCCATCTTCTGTATCAGCTTTAAGATAAGACTGTCATCCTGCGTAAGCAGCGCATACATAAGATGTTCCTGCTCGATCTCCTGATTGCCATAATCCATAGCGATTTTTTCGCACTCTTGAACCGCCTGTAATGACTTTTGTGTAAATTTATTAATATTCATAACAATGCCTCCTTTGCTGCATGTTATATTGGATTATATTTTCTTGTTCTATTCGAACTATAACACTTATTGTTAGCACTGTCAAGTGGTGAGTGCTAATTTTTTCTGCCTTTTTATCAGCAAAACTGTCACATCATTTACATTCGTTCCTGTCGCATGCTAGGAAACTAAAAACTGCCGTACCTGTAAGTCCTGCAATTCCTTCTGCTGCCGCAAGCGCAAGTTCCTGATTCCTTCCACCCTTTCCTTTTCCTGTCAGATGCACAACAGTCTCTCCTCCAGCGATATAAGCCAGGCTCTTTTTAGTGCTCTGATGGTTTTTTGCAATAGCTGCCAAAAATGCACCTGCTTCTCTGGCTTCACAATCCAGACAGTCTGTTAAAATAAGCGGTTCATATCCTAGTTCCCTCATCGGGCAAAACCTGATGAATCGTTTCTTTTATAATAATCTCTACTTCTTCTCTTAACTTCATTTATACATCTCCATCTAACTACATTTTACACATTCACTATAATATAGCAAAAGCCAGATGATATAATATCTCTGACTTTTGCCATTTGAATAAGGGGTACAAAAAAATTATCTCGATTTTCCGTGGCTGGTAATTGGCGCCTTGTTAATTACTTTTCCGTCACGCACCATGTACAAAAATTCGTTCTGATTCATGCAGGTACAGCAATGTCCCGGAATCAGTTTAAGTTTCTCTCCTATCGGTTTGTCAACATATTCATTACTTACTTTCGTATGTTCCTCAGAGCAGTTTACTGTCGCATCTTCATAACCATAGAATACCGGATTCTCCTGATCAACAGAAGCGCTTTTTCTTCCTGCATCCGTAATTGTCTGATTATTCCCTTTACTAATTACAGTTGTCAATACGAATAATGAATTTTTAAATTCCAGATTCAGCTTACTATATGCAACATCCATAAACACATAGCTTCCTGCCTGAATCTCCGTATATGGTGTACCTTTCTTGCGGTTTGCAATTGTTCCGGTACTGGATCCGCTAACTTCCTTCACATGAACACCGTTCTCAGTAAGGTAATTTCTAGCTTCCCACAAACGTTCTTCGATCTTATTACTTTCTACTTCTCGTTTTTTGGTATCTGTCTCGTGTGATAAATGACCCGCATATGCCTGGATTCCTTCAAACACTAAATGTTCACAGGAATTGATCTCTTTTGCAAGAGCAAGTAATTCTTCTTTAGTCTGAACACCACATCTCTTCATACCGATTTCATATTCTACCAATACATAAATCGTAGAGTTCTGCAATGCTGCCGCTGCTTCCAAATCTTTGATATTCTGAGACTGGTCAACTGCCACTCCTAATTTACAACATTTTGCAAGGGAAGCCAGTCTGGCAATTTTCCCCGGTTCTGTAACCTGATTTGCAATAAGGACATCCTCTACTCCTGCCTCAATCAAATCCTGCGCTTCACTTAATTTTGCACAAGTGATTCCTTTCGCACCTTTCTTTAACTGTTCATGTACAATGGCTATACATTTATTAGATTTATAATGCGGACGAAGTGCAACTCCCAAATCATTAACATACTTCATCATCTTCTCCTGATTTGCATTAAATACATCCACATCTAATATTAATGCCGGAGTTTCTAATTGTTCCAGTTTCATTGTAATGTAATTTCCTTTCTTTCATATTTCACATATAAGATTATTTTATTTTTTTACGTTCTCTTCTCTTTTTGTCCAACGTTGCTATCACAAGTGTCCCGGCAACATCTCCAGATACATTACAAAGTGTAACTATTGCATCTATGATTACAAAAATACTTGCAATGACTGTCATGATTGCACTCGGCACTCCGAACATCTCACTCAAAACCATACATTTTACTAATGCTCCGCCGAATACTCCGCCACCGCTGGAGGCGATAACCGTACCCATGATCGCCATATAAAGCAGTGTTCCAAAATCAAAATACATTCCTGTAGCCTGCGCTGCGAACAGAATAACACATGGGAAAAATACCGCCGCCCCATCCAGATTGAATACTGCTCCAAGCGGAATTGTGAAATCAGAAATTTCTTCGTCTACATCATACTGCTTGCATACATTCAGATTACTTGGCACTGTCAAAATGCTGGTCGCTGTTGTTGCTGCAATAACCATAGATGGAATCATTCTCCTGATAAATACAATTGGATTTTCTTTCACAATAAAAGTTACCACCAGACAATATACCAGAACTATCTGCAAAACAATTCCCAGAACAAACGTTCCCATAAATCCAAATATAGAACCCAGTATCTTACTTCCATACTGACCAATCATCGCCGACATAGAACAAAATACCCCAATCGGTGCGAAATACATTCCGATTTTTAATACGTTATTCAGCAGATCCTGTGCAACATTCAAACCATTTAAGAGCGCCGTTTTTGTCTT
>CAZNXL010000041.1:0-10502 GCA_964577075.1 uncultured Dorea sp.
AGAGAAGCCTGTGAAAATCATTGGAAAAATCGTAGAATTAAGGGCAAAATTTTAAACTATAAATCTTTGATTTACTTTACATGGGAAGAGTGGTTGACAAATTATAAAAAATACGTATTTACACATATTATTCGTTGACACACGTATGAACACGTGTTATAATAATATCATAGAAAAGAGGAACAATGAAAACACAGGAATTATTAAAACTGCTAAAGAAAAATAGATGTGAGCTTATCAGAAATGGAAACCGACATGATATCTGGTACAGTCCTGCAACAGAAAAACAATTCGCAGTACCAAGACATAAGGCAGAAATTCCAACAGGAACACTTAACAACATACTGAAGGATGCGGGGCTTAGATAGCTCCAGTTCTTCAATCTTTATATATTTGAAAGGAGATTATCATGGCAAAATATGCTTATCCTGCAATTTTCACACCAGAAGAAGACGGGAGTTTCTCTATTAATTTCCCGGATTTAGAAGGCTGCTATACATGCGGAGATTCTCTTGAGGACGGCATCGAGATGGCGGAGGACGCTCTTGCCCTTGTTCTTTATGGATATGAAAAGGACGCTCGGGCTATTCCTGCTCCTTCATCTTCATCAGCTTTCACTATTTCCGGAAATGAGTTTGTAAACTACATCGCATGCGATACAATGGAGTATCGGAAAATGTACAATAATAAGGCAGTCAAAAAGACGCTTACAATACCGGAATGGTTAAATGAATCTGCTTCAGCTATGGGACTGAATTTCTCTCAAGTGCTTCAGGAAGCATTACTACAAAAAGTCCAGACAAAATAATACAGACAGAATGATTTGCAAATAAAAAAAGAAGAAAACCCCCAGTGCGACTACCACATGTCTAACATGCTGGTTTTCACCCTCGCAATCTCTGGCGGCGTTCCCGTCTTCCGCATTGAACTAATTTACCGGATTCCCTGTTTTCAAGGGATTCCGGTATTTTTATACCATAAGAAATTCAAAAGGGGGCAAAGGATGTCGCTTCCGAAAATCTATCCACTCATTTTCTACTATTTTTCAAAATATTTCTCCTGATATACTGAAAAGTCTCCTCCTCGCCTTTTTCCGCAAGCATCTTAAGCAGAAAATGCAAAAGCTTTGCCGTCTCAGGATGGATCATCTTCCCTGATTTTGCCGCTCCTTTTTCATAATATTCCAAAGGATGTCGGTCTGTGTAAGCATCCCCCAGATAAGTCTTGGATGCTGCCACGCGATCCATGAACATCTCTACGACATATTTCACGGGCATCTTCTGCCCCACAATCCCCTCTTCCGGATCCACGCTGTAATCGATCCAGTATTCATAGTGGTGCTTGTTACGCCCCTTATGATGCAGCCATGCTTTCGAATAGCCGGTGGCTTCCCGCTCCGCATTATTCGGGCTTCTCGTTCCCTGATAATATCTGCATCCAACTAAAAATTCCGCAGGCGAATATTTCGAGAGGTCATGTAATAATCCCTGCTTATACAATCCAACCTTGAAACAATGCTTCATGACCAGCAGCTTGTGGTGATTAATCGTGCACAAATGCCCTAATGCTTTCATAATAATTTCTCCATATCACTTTATATATTTATCAAACTTCTCCTTTTGATCAAAACAGCAAAACAGATACCGCATATAGCGCTGACAAATGCAGTGGATAAAACAGATAGAAAAAGTACTTCACAGAGCGCCCTTTTTCTCCATTATATAGAGCTATCGGGATCGATGCCAGCGCACCGTACATCTGTATCGTTGAATTCCACATAAAGTTCCACAAGGCTCCGACCCCGAATTTTCCCATTTTATTGTCTCTGAGAAAATAATAAATCGCAATGAGCAGTATGCCTTTAAAGCTATAGTCGCTGCATATCCAGGAAGCGAACCACATGGAAAGGATCACTACTACCACTTTCACTGGCCACTCGCTGCTCCTTTCAAGAGCATACATCATGATTACGCCTATAAGAAGTGTAAAAAACACATTCTGATGTGTAAATTCGAGAATCGATTTACGAAAAGCCAGATCATACGGTACTTCCGATATTATTGCAAAGACTCCCAGACGGAACATATACTTTTTTACATTTCTCGTATGAAAGAACCCTTCTGTCAGTAAAAAGCAAAAAACGGGAAAAGCAAGACGTCCCACATAGCGAAAAAGCAATATCTGTGGAAATAATACTGCACCTGTATGGTCGATGGCCATCGTAATTACGGCAATACATTTTAGTTGAAACGAGTTGAGTTCCATGATCCTTATCTTCCGACCAGAGCAACAATAGTTCTGGCAGCTACCTCCATAAATTTGCTGTTCTTTACAGGCTTTTCGCTTGCCCCTACGTCATCTGTTGAGAAAATGACATACCATTTTTTCCCATTTGTAAGAGCCGGCAGAGCAAATGTATGATCCAGCCAGTGCATGTTATATGCCACATAGACATCCGGATTTTTACCTGTTACTTCGCTGTAATAGACACCTAACTGTCTGCTCGGTACTTCAGACTGCACCCTCCACGCACTTTCTCCGTGATAAGAGACATCCGGCACACCGCATCCGGTCTTGTCCATGCCACGCATCTCTCTTTCCGGCGAAAACACCGGATATTTTCTGCGAATCTCTATCGCTTTTCTTACAAAGTCATGTAATTCTTCTTCTTTTGTAAGTCTCCTCCAATTCACCCATCCGATCGGATTATCCTGACAATATACGTTATTATTACCTTTCTGGGAATTACCGAACTCATCTCCTGCCAGAATACACGGCGTTCCCTGCGCCAGCAGTGTCAATAGGAAAGCATTGCGCACCTGTCTCTTCCTGAGCTTCTGTATCTCTTTTTTTCTGCTCGGTCCTTCCGCTCCGCAATTCCAGCTGAAATTATAATCCGGCCCGTCCTGATTGTTCTCCCCGTTGCTTTCATTATGCTTCCTGTCATAAGATACAAGATCATTGAGCGTGAATCCTGTGTGCCCGGTAATATAATTAAAGATTCCATCATTTTGCGAAAGATGCCGAAGCCAGTATATGAGATCCGGAACTATCCCTTCGTCACCCTTAAGAGCCCTTCGCATTACATTCTGAAATGCTGTATCATGGTGCATGATCTTTGTCTTTTTTAAGATAGGATCATGACAGATTCCATCCATGGGAGCCAGCGCAGGATTCACTATAAAACCGTCAATGTGATACTCCATCATATAATAACGCAGACACTCCTCCATGAGAATTTTCGGAAAGGAATCATGAAACGGCATCTCAAGCACCACCTCGATCCCCGCTTTATGGAATGCCTTCACCATGTCCTTTAAGGATTTAACTGCGTCGCCGCACGCCGAATAAGCGCTCTTAGGCGCAAAAAAATATCCCTCTCCATATCCCCAGTAATTGCAATATAAACCACACTCTTCAAATTCATAGACGGGCATACACTGTATCTGGTTTACTCCTAAGTCCCTCAGGTATTCCAGTTTTTCAATAACGCCCTCAAAAGTACCCTTCTTTCTGACCTTCGATGCAGGATCCTTCGTAAATCCCCTCACATGGAGACTATATGCCACTACCTCATGATAAGGAAGATTAAGAGGTACATCCCCCTCCCAGTCATATTCCTCACAGTACACAATCCCACGGACCTCATGTTTCTTAATATCGCCTTTCGTCCCCCATCGCAGCTTTCCTGCCAGCGCCTTCGCATAAGGATCAATCTTCACTTCCCCGTTGATCAGATAATTATACTCATAGTTTCTGCTTTCTGTCACTTCCAATGCCAGACAGCGCACCTCACCTGCTGATTCTGTCATCGGATATTCGGCGAAAGGCGTCGTCTTGCCCGGATGATATAATAACAAATTGCATTCTGCCCCTTCCGGTACTTCCACAGAAAAGTTTATCTTATTTTCTACCACTGTAACCCCTAAGGGCAACGGATTCCCCTGTATTTGTTTCATCTGTTTCCTTTCCGGATGCTACTGCCATCCATCCACACCGTACATATCTACATTATCCTTGTTAATCATAAATACTTCCTGATAGGTTTCCTTTTCATATTTTTCCCCGCACAAGATACAATCTGCAATCTCGGCAGCTTTCTGTCCCATGTGAATTGGCGATTGAGCCGCCGTTCCTGCGATCTGCGTATTTGCCTTTTGAAGCTCCTTTTTTATATCCGGGGAACCATCTACGCCATAAATCACAATATTCTCCGCCTCCGCCACGTTAACCGCCGTTGTGGCGCCCACGGCAATCTGATCATTTCCACACATGATCGCAACAATGTCAGGATTTTCTTTTATGATCTTTTCCGCCTCTTCCAATGCCCGTTCAAACTCTCCCGCCGTATCTGCCCTGGCAACGACCTCGAATCCTTTCTCTGCCTTTGCGATCGCCTCCTCAAATCCTGTAATCCTATCATTGATGGAATTCTGCGTCGGGCACTCTAAAATGGCAATCTTGCCTCCCTCCGGACACTTTTCTATCAGATCCTCTCCGCAGATATAACCGGCATTATAATTATCAGATCCAATATATGCATCCACATAATCCATCTCTTTTACCTGTGTATCTACGTTGATGATCCTGACTCCTGCTTCCCTGAGTTCTTTAAGAGACGGCGTAATCTTTTCCCAGTCAACAGGACTTAGGATCAATGCGTCGATCCCCTCTTCGATCATCTCTTTGATCTGGGATGCCTGCAAGTCCGGATCCGTTCCCGGATCCTTCGTGATCATCTCATATCCTTTTTTTTCCAAAACTTCCCGCGTCGCACTTTCCAGGGTAATAAAATACGGGTTCTTCATATCTATCCCGGAAAACCCAATCGTCATCTCTTTTCCCGTCCCGCCATTCTCACCGTCTTCCCCGCTTTCTTCTGAGGCCGCATTATCTTCCGGAGTACCGACGTTCTTCTTACATGCGGATATTTCCAGGCTGCATATTAATATTATGACTAACGCAGCTAATAATCTCTTTCTCATTGTTACGGCATCCTCCTTGTACTAAAGATTCACATATACGGCTTTATTTTACATCATTTTTTCCTTTTTGGCTACCTGTCAATTCATACACAAACCGGGAAGATGATACATTTTTCCCGTTCTTTTCTTTTGTACAGCTGATAATAAGCTGTCTTTTTGCTCTTGTCATCGCCACATAAAAAAGTCTCCGCTCCTCTTCAATCTCTTCCGCCGTTTTTGCTTTTTTGTAGGGAATCGTTCCTTCATTGGCGCTCAAAATAAAAACTGTATCATACTCCAGTCCTTTTGCCCCGTGCATCGTGTGAAGCGCGACTCCTTCTGTCTCTTCTGAGCTCCTCTTGTCTCTTGATTTTTTCAAGAGCATATTGCTATATTCCTCAACATGCATCAGCCACTCTTTTATAGTTGCATAACCCTTAGATGCTTCCTGCATCTTATCCAGATTCTCTTTTATCTGCATGTGATCCAGCTGCTGATATTCTGCATATTTACGCAAAAACTCATCATATCCCACACTTTTACGAATATACTGTATCGCCGCATAAGGAGGTTTCTCACATATCATCTTCATATCCCACTCAAACTGATCGATCCGGTCAATCATCCACCTTTTATCACAGTAAAACCTTCTGAGACTTTCATAAGTAACTTTCCCCTCACTCATACTGTCTCTTCCGATATATCTGTTAGGTCTGTTCGCAACTCTTAGAAAATACTGT
This sequence comes from uncultured Dorea sp., assembly GCA_964577075.1. GTDB lineage: Bacteria > Bacillota > Clostridia > Lachnospirales > Lachnospiraceae > MD308. Next base: position 5,705 of record CAZNXL010000041.1, read on the forward strand.
TTTTTATATTCTCTCTGGGATAACCGGAGATAACTGATCATGTCCTGCGCCGTAAAATGTTGGTAGATATTATAGATCTGCTCCCTCATCCGGAAGGGTATCTGGTGTCTGTGAAGTGTCTCTGTGAGAACCCTGACATCCATCGCAGTCCGTGACAGTACTGCTATCTCCTCCATCTTAACCCCTTCCTGTATTGTACTCTGGATCTTTTCGAGGATATATGCACTCTCCTCCACCGGATCTCTCACTTCCTGTATGTGTACCGGCTTGTCAGCCTCCCTGACTGCGCGGATCTTTTTATCATATCGATCCTTATTATGGGAGATCACTCTTAAGGCGCCATTGACTATGTGAGCGGAAGATCGGTAATTCATATCGAGCAATATTTGTCCTGCCTCCGGGTAATCCTTTTTAAATTCCATCATGATTCCCGGTTTTGCGCCGCGAAATCCGTATATAGACTGGTCGTCATCTCCGACCACAAACAGATTCCGGTCATTTGCTGAAAGAAGCCGTATCACATCATACTGCACCTGATTAATATCCTGAAACTCATCAATTAAAATATAGCGAAACTTCTCCTGCCACTTTTTCAATATATCCTTCCGCTCCTCAAAAAGCTTTAGACACATAAGGAGCATATCTTCAAAATCTATCTTCTTAAGCTTACCTTTCTCTTCTTCATATCTGCGGTAAATATTTCTGAACTTATCTTTTCCATAATGAAGTGATTCATAAGTCTCTATGTTTTTCCGGTTATTCTTTACATTCCCGATCTCTTCTGCCAGCCCGCGAAAAGAATCCTCCTCATAGATTTCTTCGTCCGAATCATCTCCCCTTTCTTCTCCGACAATCTGACGAAGCAGTGCGTACTTTTCATGATCCGACAAAAGACTTCCCTGACCCAGGCCATACGCCCATTTTAATATCCAGTAATACACTGAATGAAAAGTGCCGAAATTCACAGGAAAACTGTCGGACTTCATAATTTTATAAAACCGGTTTTTCATCTCATTTGCCGCATATTTAGTAAAGGTAATGACCAGAATCTCTTCTGGTCTTACCTTGTATACTTTGATCAAATATTCGATTCTCTTTGCAATCGTAAGAGTTTTCCCCGAACCGGGACCGGCGAGGACCAGGCATGGCCCCTGAAAATGAGTGATTGCCGCTTTTTGCGCTTCATTCAGACTCATAGACACTCCTTAGTTACTCAATAATTCAATTCCTTTTCTTATTCTTGACAGTGATTCCTCTTTCCCGAGAATCTCCATGATCTCTGTAGCTCCTCCGGGGGTATTCTGCTTACCGGATACTGCTGTTCTGAGCGGCCACATTACAAATCCCACCTTACAGCCCTTCGCATCCACATATTTTTTCAGCGCTGCAAACAGTGCGTCATTGCTGAAATCCTCCTGAGCCTCTAATAATGGAAGAACTTCTTTTAATACTTCCAGCGAATTTTCTTCATTCGTTTTCATCTTCTTGTGATAATACATTGCTTTATCATATTCAGGAAGTGTCTCAAAGAAATCAATCTGATCTTTGATATCCGTAAATACTTCAATCCGCGTCTTGACAAGTCCGGCAATCTTTCTCAGATCACAGTCCCTTGTAACAACTTCTTTAATATAAGGCTCCGCCATCTCATAGAACTTTGCGCCGTCCATCGCTTTGAGGTATTCGCCGTTCATCCATTTCAGCTTCACAATATCAAATACTGCCGGAGATTTACTCATATGACGGTAATCAAATGCCTTTACCAGCTCCTCAAGGGAGAATATCTCCTGATTATCAGGCGGACACCAGCCAAGCAGCGCCACGTAATTGACGACTGCCTCTGTTATAAATCCCTGATCGATCAGATCCTCATAGGAAGAATGGCCGCAGCGTTTACTAAGTTTCTTATGATTCTCATCTGTGATCAGAGGGCAATGCACGTATGTGGGGATCTCCCACCCGAAAGCCTCATAGATCCTGTTGTATTTCGGTGCGGAGGACAGATACTCATTGCCTCGTACTACATGCGTAATTCCCATCAGATGATCGTCAACTACATTAGCAAAATTATATGTCGGATATCCGTCTGACTTCATTAAGATCAGATCTTCCATCTCCTCATTGGGAACAGTAATATCTCCATATATGTCATCTTTAAAGGTAGTTGTTCCCTCTGTCGGCATATTAAAGCGGATGACATATGGTTTCCCCGCTGCAAGATTGGCCTCTACTTCCTCCTTGCTCAGGCCAAGGCAATGCTTGTCATATACAACAATCTCCGTATCACCATCTTCCGATACTTTGCTCTTCAATGATTCCAGACGCTCTTTATCGCAAAAGCAGTAATAAGCGTCTCCCTGCTCAATAAGCTGTTTCGCATATTTCAGATAAATTCCGGAAGCATTCCTCTCACTCTGTACATACGGTCCTACTCCGCCGTCCTTGTCCGGCCCTTCGTCGTGGATAAGACCCGTCTCCTCTAACGTGTGATAAATAATCTCCAATGCGCCATCCACAAAACGCACCTGATCCGTATCTTCGATCCTTAGCATAAAATCTCCGTCTTCATGCTTTGCGATCAGATAGGCATAAAGCGCCGTCCTCAAATTGCCTACATGCATTCTGCCCGTAGGACTCGGCGCAAATCTGGTTCTCACTTTACTCATCATTCTTCTCCCAATTCCTTTATAATCTTCTCCAGAGTAACATCGACTCTTTCGTTTACAACCAAATCCGCATATCTGTCTGAAAAATGCGGCACTGCATTTACCAGGATCAGTTTTTCTCCCTCATAATAATGCACAAGCTGGGCACACAGATGAGTCCTCAGATTAGTTCCCAGTACGAGAAGCACATCTGCTTTCTGAATCTCTTCCGCCGCTTTTGTGATCGTCCGGTTGTCAACGGCCTCGCCAAACAGACAAATACGCGGCCGGACAACTGCATTGCATTTTTCACAGAGGGGAACCCTCTTCGCATTTCTTATATATTCTACAGGATACTGTCTCTTGCAATGCGAACAATAATTATCATACACACTCCCGTGAAGATTGATCACATTCTTACACCCTGCCGTCTCCGGAAGTCCAAAGACCCTTCTCGTAATGACAGACTGAAAAAGCCCTCTCCTTTCCAGCTCCGCCATCTCATAAAAACACTTTCCCGGCGGCTTGTCAAGAGCACTTAATATCTCATTACGGTAAAAATCAAAAAATTGTTCTGTACGGGTAGAATAAAACGAACTTGAGAACATCTCATCCGCTGAATAGCCGTACTTCTGTTCAATGTCATACGATTCCTTACCATCTCTGACTTCCGGATAACCACTCTCCTGAAGCATCTCATACCCGCTTAATACAGTTGTGTACGTACTTTCTTTTAAAATCTGAAGCAACGTTTTGCCTATCACGGAAATACCTCCCTGTCATTCAAAATAATTCAAATTTCTCTTAATAGTTCATGTACATTCTACCATATTTTATTTGCGCGCTTCAACCTTCTTATCTTTTCTTCTTATCTTTTCCTCCCATCTTTTCTTCCAATAAATGATATGAAAGACATCCCGCGGGATCGATACGACAATTACAATTCCCATAACGATCGCAAATGCAATTTTTAGCGACTCTATCCCTTTCAATGCAGCTAAAGTCAATTGATTTGTCACAATATAATAAACAGTATTATATACACCCGCCCCCGGTACCAGCGGCAGGATCCCTGAAATCAAAAACAATGTGATCGGGCACTTCAGACGCACTGTCAGGATCCTTGATATCAACACCACAACAAAAGCGCCGAAAAAAGAAGCTACTGCTGATGTCATATACTGCTGCGCATTTACAAAATAATACGTCATCCACCCCGCCATCCCGGTAAACCCACATCCAATATAATATTTTGTCGGAACATGATACATGATCGCAAATCCGATCGTTCCTATAAATGAACAGAAGATCTGGCTTAAAATATTCGATATTACCACGTGATGATTCCTCCTGTCATTTTATTATACGTAATAAGAACAATGCCTACGCCTACCGCTATATAAACAAACACCATAAGCGCATCCATCATTCGCACCGTCCCGGAAAGAAAGTCACCATCCGCAATATCGCGGATCGCATTTGTAAAAGCAAGTCCCGGAATGAGCGGCATAATAGCGCCTATGATCATTCCGTCCAGCCGCAATACTGCCGTCGTTGTAACGCTCCTTGCCAATATAGCAAACAGCGTGATCAGAATTCCTCCTACAATATTTATAATCAGCCTGGAAAGGCGAAGCCTCTTCGCCACAAGAAACCATACGTATACCAAACACCCAATACAGAAAGTGACAAGACTCTCCGTTATGGTAGCTCCCAGCAGGAAACCATAGCATGCTGCACTTACGCCAGCGCCCAGAATTTGAAGAGCCCAACTATGAGAGCGCATCTGCTCAATCCTTTTTAGTTCCGCATTCGCCTTTTCAAGGCTAACATGTCCCTCTGCAATCTGTCGGGATAACTCATTAACCTCCGCCACGATTCCCAGATTAGCCCCGGACAACGGGATGTGTTTTACTTTTGTATATGCGTCCCCTTTTTCATTTTCCGCACTGACGAAAATCCCATGACTCAATGTAAAGATATCTACCTTCGTTACCCCGAAATGGTTACATATTCTTGTAATCGTTTCTTCTACACGAAAGATTTCCGCTCCATTTTTTAATAGGATCCTTCCGGCTTCCAAAGCCATGTCAACTACTTCTTTAACTTCTTCATTCTTTTTATATAATCCTTCTGTTTCTATGATTTTCTGC
>CAZNXL010000042.1:0-6015 GCA_964577075.1 uncultured Dorea sp.
TATGTACTCCTTAATCATCTTGTAGGTAACTCGCTCTTTCGGCTTGTATGCTGCGACTCTTTTAGCAGTATTATCAAACCCCGCTTTTACGTTGATTACACTGTCAGGTTTTTTGCGGGAAAGCATTACTACCGTTTCAACGTGCACCGTATGTGGAAACTGATCCACCGCTCTCACCTTCTCAATCTCATATCCTCTCCCCCGCAGATACTTCACATCACGCGCCAATGTCGCGCTGTCACAGCTCACATACACGATCCGCCCCGGCTGCATATCCGCCATCGTCTGAAGCAATGATTCCGCGCACCCTTTTCTCGGCGGATCAACCACAATTACATCCGCATGCGCTTTCCTGCCATGTTCTTTTTCATGATCTGCATAATATTCTGGCAGCACTTCCTCTGCCTTTCCCTCGAAAAACTCCGCATTCCGAATCCCATTGATCCTCGCATTATTTTTTGCATCCCGGACAGCCTGCGGTACTATTTCAACACCATATACCTGTTTTGCTTTCTGCGCAAGGAACAATGATATAGTCCCGATCCCGCAGTACAGATCCCATACAACCGCATCCCGACTCTTCTCTTTATCTTCTAATCCCGAATATTCCATCGCCAATTCATACAGCTTTTTCGTCTGCACGGGATTCACCTGATAAAATGATAACGGCGATATCTGATATTTTACATTCCCAATATAATCCGTAATATATGTCTGTCCCCATAGCGGTTTCACTTCATTTCCCATGATCACGTTAGTCTTGTCTGTATTTATATTCAAAGTAATGCTCGTCATCCCGGCAATCTCAGCAAGACGCTGCGCTAATACATCTCCGTGAGGCATATAATCCCCGTTAATAACAATACAGACCATGATTTCCTTCGTTGCAAATCCATAACGGATCAACACATGGCGCACCAGACCTGTGTGTGTGCTTTCCTTATAGGCAGGAATATTATATTCTTCCATAAAATCAAGAATCAGACGCAATATCTTGTCATTATCCTTCACGCCAAGTGCGCAGTGCATATTTGAAATAATATTATGGGTTCTGCCCGCATAGAATCCAGTGATCACGTTCCCCTGCTTATCTGTTCCGACCGGAAACTGCGCTTTATTACGATAATGAAATGGTGCGCCAGACCCTTTCGTCTCTTCCATACCCACGATCGGCTCCATAGTCCGTTCAAGAATTTCCTCCGGAACCCCGCCGATTCGTACAAGGTTTCCTCTGACTTTATCTTCTTTAAAAACAAGCTGTCTTGCGTAAGTCATCTCCTGAATCTGACATCCTCCGCATTTTCTGGCCATCGGACAATGCGGAGTTTTTACGCGGTATTCGGAGGGAATCAGAATATTCATGAGTTTCGCATATCCGTAATTCTTTTTTGCCTTCATAATCCTGGCTTCCACAACATCTCCAATTATTGCATCTTTAATAAACAAGGTGTATCCGTCTACTTTCCCGATGCCTTCTCCAGTTACTCCCATGTCCTCGATCGTCACTTTAATCATATCATTTTTTTGCATAAATATACCTCATTTTACATTTTGGTACAGGTCTTAGTTTAATTTAGGACGTAACACTTTTAAAAAGTGTTACGTCCTGAATTAAATCACTGTCTTCTTCAGATTCGACTCAAACAACCGGTTATATCCCAGCCAGTCGCTGCTATTCTTGTCGCGGAATATCTCCGTCAATGTCTGCATCCTGGCATCCGTGCAGTCCGCGAAATTAAGCGCCAGCGCCTCTGCCAATGCAGGTTTTTTAGGTGAACCATACTCAAGCTCGCCGTGATGCGCTACAATACAATGCTTAAGTTCGCTTGCCAGCCTCTCCGGAAAGTCCGGGATGCTTCTCACTGCGTCGCTTATCATCTCCACTCCGATCACGATATGACCTAAAAGCTGCCCGTCGTCAGTGTAATCATTGTCCGGAAATGGCGACAGCTCCTTTGTCTTTCCGATATCGTGGCAGATAGCCGCGGCATATAAAAGATCCTGATTCAATATTGGATAGGCGCCCGCCATATATTCGCAAAATTTCACTACGCTCAGCGTATGTTCGAGAAGTCCGCCTGAGAATCCGTGATGAACGCTCTTTGCCGCGGAATGGGTCTTAAACTTCCTGATAAACGCCTCGTCCTTTACAAAATAATATTCCACTGCCTGTCTGAGATAAGGATTCCCGATCTTCTTCACATAACCCAAAAGCTCCTCGTACATTCCGGCGGTACTTTTTTCTGTAGTCGGCATATAATCTGCCGGTACATATTCGCCTTCCTGCGCCTTTCTGATCTGGCGGATGTTGAGCTGCAGGTTATTATTGTAAGTGATCACATCGCCAAACACCTCGATAAAGTCTTTTTCATCATAATCTGCAATCCCACCCGAATTCGGATCCCATACTTTTCCGTCCAGCGTTCCCGTCTTATCCTGAAGTATTAGATTATCATAAGGTTTTCCGTTTCTTGTCTCCGCAGAGCGCTTTCCTTTGCAAAGGTATACATTACGTATAGTTTCCCCCTCTACGAGGGTATTGATATATCTCATATTTTCTTCCTCTTTCTTTGAATCCTGATCTCGATCTCTGTTTTCCCCTGATCCCTGTTACTTTTAATCTGCCATTCCTGTTTTTATTTGATGTTTCTGATTATGATCCCTGCCGCCCTTACTCTCTCAATTATCATTCCTGCTTCCGACGATAACCTTAAAATCAATCTCCACATACTCATCACCGGCTCCCTGCCTGCATCCGCGCAGCTCGATCGTGCTTCCCTCGCTTTTTTTCAACAGGATATTATGGTAATTAGCCAGACTTCCGATAGCTTCCCCGTCGATTCCTACGATTACATCGCCGCTCTGGATTCCTGCTTCCATTGCCGGAGAATCTGCCGCGACTTCCCTGACATACACGCCCTGTGGCATTCCCTTTGCAGCCAGCTCTTCTGTCACGTCCATGCCATAAATACCGGCATACGGAATTACAGCGCCATTAGACAACAGCTCAATAATATCTTTAATATCCGAGATGCCATATCCGCCCACACGTCCGCTGCTTTTCTCTTCAAGCACCGACTGATCGATCACGCCGATCAACCGTCCGTAGCGATCCAATATTGCGCCGCTCCCGTCTTTGTCACACGAAATATTCGTATAGAGAAGCCTGTAGTGTCCGTCCGCAATCTCCACATATCCTTCATCCGCCGTAGCGATACCATAGCTTACAGCATTATCCGCCCCGAAAGGTTTACCAAGGACGATCACCGGATCCCCGTTCTCCACGGAATTCGAGCTTCCGATCGATATCGTACTGATAGCAGACCACGTTGCGGAATCAATGGCCTCCCGCGTGACCCCGTACACACAGAATCCCAGATTATAATCCCGTACCTTTATGGACGCTTTATAACTCCTTCCGTCCACAAATGTAGCCTGTATACTCTCATTATTCTTAACATCCAATATATGCGAAAGAATCAAAAGTTCCCGTCCGTTATCTGCAATAATAATTCCCGCTTTGCTATCCACTGTATTACTTCCCTGTCCGGTCTTCTCAACGACGCTTTCTACGACCGCCATACACTTTTCCGTGTCTTTTCCCACTTTACTGAGTTTCTGGATCGCATAGCGGTAATTATCCTCATCTGACACTTTTTCCCCGTCCTGCCCGGATTCCGTTTCCGTATCCTTCTCTTCTTCATCTTTCGGGATTTCAATCTGTGTCGGATTGCTGTTAAAGTGACTCTCAATCCACGGTTTTGACGCACAAAAAACAACACTGGCAGCAAGCCCCAGGATCACTCCGTACCCTATCATACGGAATACACGTTTTTTCAACGATTTCGCGCTGTCAGTCTCGTCCTTGATAACCTCCTGTAAGAAAGAATATTCTTCTCTTTCTTTTCTTTCATCTAATTCTTCCTGCGGATCCTTACGCTCTTCCATAGACGCACTCAACCCTTTCACAATCCTTTTATTAGTATACATGATAGCTTTCAAATGTTCAATAATTATCCTTTTCTTTATAGGTCAAATAAGGTAGAATAAACCTAGGCGAAAGGCTTGGTGTGGATGATGAATAAAAAAACATTGATAAAACTGGAATACAATAAAATAATAGAACTGCTGATCGATCACGCTTCTTCTTTCAGCGGAAAAGAACGATGCAGGCGGCTGAAACCGAAAACTTCGATTGAAGAGATCCGGACTTCTCAGAATGAGACTGCCGCCGCATTTACAAGAATCGTAAAAAAAGGAAGACCTTCCTTCAGCTCCTGCAACCCGGTCAACGATTCCCTGCGGCGTCTGGAGATCGACGGTACGTTAGGAAGCGGGGAGCTCCTTCGCATCTGTAACCTCTTAGAGTGTGCCGGGCGTGCTAAGGCATACGGCAGACATGATAATGCTGATGATAATGAGGACTGTCTGGATGCTTATTTTTCAGAGCTGGAACCTGTATCTGTACTTTCCGCGGAGATTCGCAGGTGTATCATCGAGGAGGACGAGATCAGTGATGACGCAAGCTCCGCCTTAAAGCATATCCGGCGTTCTATGAACCAGATGAATGACCGGGTTCACTCCACCCTGTCCGGTCTGGTCAACGGCTCTCTCAGGACGTACCTTCAGGATCCGATCATTACCATGCGGGGAGACCGCTACTGTATCCCTGTAAAAGCGGAATACCGAAGTCAGGTCCCGGGCATGATCCACGACCAGTCTTCTACCGGCTCTACTCTTTTTATCGAGCCGATGGCTGTGGTAAAGCTGAATAATGATCTAAAAGAGCTCTACGCCAAAGAGCAGGAAGAGATCCGGGTGATCCTTGCGCGTCTCAGCGCGGATGCCGCGGAATATACGGACGCGATCCGTACGGATCACACTGTTCTTTCGGAGCTTGATTTTATATTTGCGAAAGGCGCCCTGGCTCTTGACATGAATGCCAGTATGCCGGTCTTTAACACAGAAGGGCGTATTCATATCCGCGAGGGACGTCACCCTTTGTTAGACCGGAAAAAAGTTGTGCCGATCACGGTAACTCTCGGCAATACCTTTGACCTTCTCATCGTCACAGGCCCGAACACGGGCGGAAAGACCGTATCCTTGAAGACGGTGGGCCTCTTTACCCTCATGGGGCAGGCAGGGCTTCACATACCGGCTCTCGACCGCTCGGAGCTTTCCGTCTTCCGTGATGTATATGCGGATATCGGAGATGAGCAGAGTATCGAGCAGAGCCTCAGTACCTTCTCCTCCCATATGACGAATATCGTATCATTTTTAAAGCGCGTGGACGAACATTCTCTTGTTCTTTTTGATGAACTTGGAGCAGGAACCGATCCTACAGAGGGCGCCGCGCTTGCAATCGCTATCCTGGATCATCTCCATAAGCGGGGGATCCGCACAATAGCAACCACTCACTACAGCGAACTAAAGGTGTATGCCCTTACTACGGAGGGCGTCGAAAACGCCTGCTGTGAATTTGATGTAGAGACTCTGAGACCAACTTATCGTCTTCTCATTGGTATTCCCGGAAAGAGCAATGCATTCGCCATTGCCGGAAAACTGGGACTTCCGGAAGAGATCATAGACGAAGCCAGAACAAAGCTTACCGAGCAGGACGAATCTTTTGAAGATCTCCTTACAGATCTGGAGTCTGGCAGAAAAACTATGGAAAAAGAGCAAGCCGAGATTGCCGCTTACAAACGCGAACTTGAAGCTCTCAGGCAGGAAGCGGAAAGAAATCAGGAAAAACTGAAAGAGCAAAAAGAGAGGATCCTTCGCGAAGCCAACGAAAAGGCCCTTGCGATCCTTGCCGATGCAAAGGAAACCGCTGATGAGACCATGCGAAACTTCCACAAATTCGGCAAATCTAATATATCCGCTTCCGAGATGGAGCGCGAGCGTGAAAAGATACGTAAGAAAATGGATGCCGCCCGTTCCGGTATGAGCGCTCAGACTCAAAAACCGCACAAACAGCATAAGCCAGGTGATTTCAAGCTGGGTGAATCGGTAAAA
>CAZNXL010000042.1:6025-10495 GCA_964577075.1 uncultured Dorea sp.
AGTTCTAAGTATGAATCTGACCGGAACTGTGAATTCACTTCCTGATCCTAAGGGAAATGTCACCGTGCAGATGGGTATTTTGCGTTCGAAAGTCCATATGTCCGATCTGGAGATCATTGAGGAAGAACCGTCTTATCTGCAAAAGGCGCCAAGGCAGACCGGCAAGGGCAAGGTGAAAATGAGTAAATCCCTCTCCGTCAGCACAGAGATCAACCTTCTCGGCAAGACCGTTGATGAAGCGATTGCCGAGCTGGACAAATATTTAGATGACGCAAGTCTCGCTCATCTAAGCTCCGTGCGCATCGTACACGGCAAGGGAACCGGCGCCCTGCGCTCGGGGATCCATAACTATCTGAGACGTCAGAAACACATCAAATCTTTTCGGCTTGGAGCCTTCGGTGAAGGCGATGCCGGAGTAACGATTGCTGAATTAAAATAGGAGGCCGCTATGGTAAACAAACAAAAAATATTAATTGTAGATGATGATGAAAATATTGCAGAACTTATCTCGCTCTATCTTACCAAAGAATGCTTTGATACGAAGATGGTTCACGACGGGGAGGAAGCGTTGATCGCATACGAGACCTATCAGCCTAATCTGATCCTTCTTGATCTCATGCTGCCGGGAATTGACGGCTATCAGGTATGCCGTGAGATACGCACCCGTTCCAATGTGCCGATCATCATGCTCTCGGCCAAGGGAGAAGTCTTTGACAAGGTCCTCGGATTAGAGCTTGGCGCTGACGATTATATTATGAAGCCTTTCGATTCCAAAGAGATGGTTGCGCGTGTAAAGGCGGTTCTCCGCCGCTACCAGGCAATTCCAAAGCCGGAGACGCCTGCCGCAGACAGGGGCAAATGCGTAGAATATCCGGGGATCGTCATTAACCTGACGAATTATTCTGTATTAGTTGATAATGTAAATGTCGAGATGCCTCCGAAGGAGCTGGAGCTTTTATATTTTCTTGCATCCTCTCCTAATCAGGTATTTACACGAGAGCAGCTTTTAGACCAGATATGGGGGTACGAATACATCGGCGACACCCGGACCGTGGATGTGCACATTAAACGGCTGCGCGAAAAGATCAGGGATCATAAAGGATGGAGCTTGAGTACCGTGTGGGGGATCGGGTATAAATTCGAGGTAAAATAAGAGGAAGAAAGTATGAAGAGTACTTTATATTTAAAGTTTATAATTGTATATATTGTATTTGGGTTTTTAAGCATTTTCACGGTGGGCGCTTTGGCCAGCGGATTATTTTCCGCTCCGCTGAACCGGGCAATCTCTTCCAATCTTTATCAGGAAGCCAATCTGATAGCAACGGATTATCTGCCGAAATATTTTTCCGAGCAGACTTCTCTGTATGATGTCCATACCCAGCTTGATGGAATGCAGATCCACTTAGACGCCGCGGTATGGTTCGTGGACAGAGAGGGAAAGCTGATCACCTCGGCCCAGGCGAACCGGTATCCTGTAGCGCCTTATCAGATCACAGACTTTAATCCGGCGGAGATTGGGAGCTCACAGTATAATATCGGGGATTATCACGGATATTTTTCCGAGGACGTTATCACTGTGATTGCCCCTGTGATCCAGGATTACTCACCGAAAGGATACCTTCTGATCCATAAAGACTTAAAACAGACGAAATACATGGAATCCCTCTTTCTTAAAACTACTTATATTACGGTGATCGTGATCTATATCCTTTCGTTCATGATACTGCTTGCCTTCCATTTTTTTGTGTACCGCCCCTTAAGCCGTATTACGGAAGCGGCAACGCAGTACGCCTCCGGCAATCTGGGCTACGAGATCCCGGTAAATACAGAAGATGAGATGGGATATCTCTCGGCTTCCTTAAACTACATGTCCTCCCAGCTTCGGGATATGGAAGATTATCAGAAAAAATTTGTGGCAAATGTATCCCATGATTTCCGCTCGCCACTCACTTCCATCAAGGGCTACCTCGAGGCAATGTGTGACGGCACGATCCCGCCGGAATTGCATGAGAAATATTTAAAAATTATATTATTTGAGACAGAGCGCCTTACCGACTTAACACAGGACTTACTTACATTGAACGAATTCGACAATCCAAACCATCTTTTGAACCGTGAGAAATTCGATATTCACGAGATGATTAAAAATGTCGCCGCTTCTTTTGAAGGTGTCTGCACACAGAAAAAGATTTCTATTGAACTTGTCTTTGCTACAAAACACCTGGACGTCATGGCAGATAAGGGGAAAATCCAGCAGGTATTATATAATCTTTTGGACAATGCTATCAAATTCAGTGATATGGAATCCATGATCATTCTTGAAACAACAGAGCGCGGAGATAAGATATATACTTCCGTGAAAGACTATGGGATCGGCATCCCGCGCAATGCATTGAACAAAATATGGGAACGTTTTTATAAGACGGATCTCTCACGCGGAAAGGATAAAAAGGGAACCGGGCTGGGACTTGCCATCGTAAAAGAAGCCATTCAGGCGCACGGAGAAAACATTAACGTGATCAGCACGGAAGGCGTGGGAACAGAATTTATCTTCTCCCTCCCAAAAGCCTGATGTCCCTCTAATACCAGCTATAAAAACACGACCCCCGGACATAGATGAAAGATCCGGGGGCTCTTTATAATAACGTTTTATATGATTAGAATTCTATTCTTCCGGAACTACGATCAGATCTTTTGTGAAGTGGTTCAGTACCTCGCATCCGTCCTCTGTGATGATCACAAGGTCTTCGATACGAACTCCGATTCCCTCATCAGCAAGATAGATACCCGGCTCTACAGAGAAGCACTGTCCAACCTGGATGATATCCTCATTTACAGAAGATACATCGCCGAACTCATGATCTTCGAGACCGATGGAATGACCTGTTCTATGTGTGAAGTACTCTCCATATCCTTTTTCTTCGATATAATTTCTTGCCGCAAGGTCAACATCGCACATCCTGTTGCCCGGTTTTGCAGCTTCGATACCACGTCTGTTCGCCTCTACAACGATGTCGTAGATTTCTTTTGCGCGGTCAGAAACTTCACCGATAAATACCGTTCTTGTCATATCAGATGCATAGTTATCCTTGAATCCGCCGATATCAAGAATTACACAGTCTCCGCGTTTTCCTTTGGAGTCGTCAGTTACGTGATGCGGGTCGGCAGCTCCCTTGGCATATGCTGTGATAGGATCAAAGGATACTCCCTCGCATCCGTGTTTCTTATACAGGTCGCGAACTACCTCATTCAGCTCTTTCTCTGTGAGTCCCTTTACGACATATGGAATCAGCTCTTCCATAACATCATCATTGATCCTGGAAGAAATTCTCATTAATTCCTGCTCTTTTTCATCTTTTACCATACGGATATAGTCGATGATCGGAGAACCATTGAAAAACTTGCTTCCTCCGCCAAGTTCCTGCAGACGGATCAGGAATTTAGACGGCCATGTCTTGTCAATACCCATGACCTTATCTTTTTCTACGTACCTGCTGAGGATCTCTACGCCATCTTCGATATCATCATAGTAGATGATCTCTACGCCCAGATCGCCCTCCTGTGGAAATAACTTGTTAATGATGAACTTATGCTCTCCGTTCACATTCAGATACAGCGCGAGCAATCTCTCTCCTGGGAAGATCCACTTTCCTGTAAGATAGAAGATGGCCACCGGATCAGATACGATCATCTGCGGTACTCCGTGCTCTTCCATAGATTTTAATACTCTTGAAACTTTACCTTGGTCCATTATCTACTCCAACCTTTCTGTATAATATTATGTAAATCCGCTCTTATCCTGGTAGATCTACGTTGCTTTCATTATAGACCGTAGTACAATAAAAGTCAATCAGGACGGGATAATTACCCGTCCTGATAAAATATCGCGATTCTTCTGCAGATCGATCTCTAATTCTCCAAATCCGCGCTCAGCGCTTCTATGGTTTCCATCTCTGCTTTCTCAGCATCCGGTCCCGGTTCAGGACTGATCTCTTCAGCCTCTGCTTCCTCATCGAAAAGAATCTCATCACCCATATCCATCCCTGAATCGAGCTTGATGTCACGGTATTTTTTCATACCTGTACCGGCAGGGATATGTTTACCGATGATCACGTTCTCTTTCAGGCCTACCAACGGGTCAACCCTTCCCTTGATCGCTGCCTCTGTCAGAACCTTTGTAGTCTCCTGGAAGGATGCTGCTGACAGGAAAGAGTCTGTAGCAAGAGAGGCTTTCGTAATACCAAGCATGATCTGCTCGCCGACAGCCGGCTCTTTCCCTTCTTCCGCCAATGCTCTGTTGGTATCCTCGAATTCAAGTATATCCACATTTGTTCCCGGAAGGAAACCGCTGTCTCCAGCTTCCTCCACCCGAATCTTCTTAAGCATCTGACGAACGATAACTTCAATATGCTTGTCATTGATATCAACACCCTGCAGCCTGTATACTCTCTGTACTTCCTGAAGCATATA
>CAZNXL010000043.1:0-10492 GCA_964577075.1 uncultured Dorea sp.
ATATCGAGATATGTATGGTGTTGTTAATCAGAATATATTTCTTTTTCAAGATACAATATATAAGAATATTGTGATGAATCATGAGGTTCATGAGGAAGAACTATTCAGATTGATAGACAAATTTGATATGGAATTTATAAATAGCCGATCAATTTATGAAGATAAACTAAAGGGAAATGGCGCTAATTTGTCTGGTGGTGAACGACAAAAAATAGCTTTACTTCGTGCTATGATGAAAAGGAGCGATATTTTAATTTTGGATGAGGCAACTTCTAATATGGATAGCAAATCAGAGCGTTTAATATATGAAACAATATTGGATAGTAGAAATAAGCAGACTGTTATTTTTATTACACATAAGAAAGAGTATCTAGAAAAAGCTGATAAGATATTAAAACTAGAAAATAAGACAGTAGTGGAATATAGCAGCAAGGGAAAATAAGCAAATGAAGATGAATGAATGCACCGGATTCTTGCGGCGGCTATAAGTAGCCGCCGTCGATTCCTATAATCTGTCCCGTCATATATGACGGGACATTTGCTATGTGAAAGACCATGCGGGCGACCTCTTCCGGCGTCCCGAAGCGTCCTGCCGGAATATTGTATTCCAGAGCTTTTCGTTCTTCCTCATCTAATTGTCCGTTCATCGCCGTATCGATTACTCCGCAGGCGAGAGCG
Organism: uncultured Dorea sp.; assembly: GCA_964577075.1. Taxonomy (GTDB): domain Bacteria; phylum Bacillota; class Clostridia; order Lachnospirales; family Lachnospiraceae; genus MD308. Next base: position 679 of record CAZNXL010000043.1, read on the forward strand.
TTTACCTGAATGTTGCTTGGGGCAAGCTCTTTTGCAAGGGCGCGGGTGAGACCGTTGACTCCGGATTTGGAAGCAGAATAGGCAACTTCGCAGGAAGCTCCGGATGTTCCCCACATGGAGGAGATATTGATGATCTTCCCTTCTTTTCGAGATATCATAGGAGGGATGGCAGCGCGGCAGCAGTAGAAGACAGAGGATAAGTTGGTCTTAATGACCGCGTCCCACTCCTCGTCAGTCATATCGCTGAGCAGACCGATATGGGCGATACCGGCATTATTGACAAGTACGTCAAGGTGGGAACAGGTGTTATAGATCTGTTCAAAGACATCCTTCACCCCTTTGGAATCCCCGACATCGCCGGGGACAAGGGAACAAGAGCCTGTTTTCATTGAATCAATCTCATGCTTTACTTTCTTAAGTTCTTCAATAGAACTTCTGCAATTTAAGAATACATGATAATTTTCCCCGGCAAAAAGAAGTGCGATACTTCTTCCAATACCTCTGGATGCGCCGGTAATCAGAATACTTTTTCTCATGATAAAACTCCAATCTATATGTGAATGTTGTAGCATTAATAAGAAAGCTATAAAGCTTATTAATAAATAATAAAATTTGTCTAAACAGATAATTAAATGCGAAATTTTATAATATTATTATACGTTACAATTATTGTCATTTAAAGTCCCAAGTGCTATTATTTACATGTTGATTTGCAGAAACAGATAGTAAGAAGATGTGCATAAAAGAGGAGAAGTTCATGATTTCAAAATTCAGTGTAAAAAAACCATACACGGTTGTGGTAGGAGTAGTTTTAGTGATCATCCTCGGCGTTGTGTCTTTTACAAAGATGACGGTGGATCTGCTGCCGGGCATGAGTCTTCCATATGCCATTGTGATGACCACCTATCCGGGAGCAAGTCCGGAGGAAGTAGAGGAGACTGTTACGGAGCCGGTAGAGCAGACCATGGCCACGATCAGCAATATTAAAAACGTAACGTCTGTATCCAGCGAAAATGCATCTACAGTTATCCTGGAATTTGAACAGACGGCGAATATGGATTCCGTGACGATCGAGATGCGCGAAAGCCTGGATCAGATCAGCGGAGCCTGGCCGGATGAGGTGACGAGTCCGATGATCCTTAAGCTCAATCCGGATATGATGCCGGTCCTTGTCGCAGCGATCAGCGCTGATGATGAGGACGCCCTTCAGGTCAGCCAGGCAGTAGACGATAAGGTAGTGCCGGAAGTAGAAAGTGTAGAAGGCGTCGCTTCCGTGACTGCGATCGGAAGCATTGAAGAGACTGTAGAAATTACATTGAATAAAGATAAAGTAGATGATATCGGTGATGAGATTGAGGCGGAGATGAAAAAGCAGCTCGATGATGCCAGGAGCGCCCTGGAGGACGCAAAAAAGCAGGTGGAGAGCGGGAAGACTGCCTTAGAGGAGGGAAAGAAAAAAGCTGCCTCCAGCATGGAGAAAGCAGAGTCACAGGTTTCCGTAAAGAGTGAGGAGCTTAAACAGGCGCAGCTTGAAATAAAGGAGAAAGAAGCAGAACTCAATGTGCAGGAAACTCAGCTTAATCAGAATCAGGCGCTGGTCAAGACCGCCAAAGAGCAGGCGCAGTCCCAGCTTGATGAACTCCAGAAAACAAAGGCCGCTTATGATGAGTTGAAGGAAAAGTACGATTCTCTTCCTGACGGGACAGAGGAGAAGGAAGAATTAGGAAAACAGCTTGCACAGATGGAGCAGGCTCTTGAAAACTATGACGCTACATATCAGACGCTGACAGAGACGATCAGCCAGCTTGAGGCGCAGGAAAAACAGCTTGCCAGTGCACAGACTCAATTGAATACCGGAAAGACCCAGCTTGAGACGATAGAAAAACAGGTGAATGACGGAGCATTATCTTTGGCTCAGGCAAGGGGAAAGCTGGCTTCCGCGCAGCTTGAAGCGGCGGTAGGATTGGGAGAGGGCTCCGCACAGCTTGCCGCCGGGCAATCCGCGCTAAAGATGCAGGAGTCGCAGCTTCAATCCGCAGAGGAAGAGGCGGAGAACAGCATCAATGTTGACAGCATTTTGTCGGTCGATACGATCAAGACAATTCTTGCAGCCCAGAATTTCAGTATGCCTGCGGGCTATGTGGATGAAGACGGGATAGATTATCTGGTTCGCGTGGGAGAAAAATTCAAGAGTCTTGATGAGCTGAAAGCATTCACTATCTTAGACATGGACGGAATCGACCCGGTGAAACTTGAAGATGTGGCTTCGGTAGAACTTGTGAATGACGCGGATGAGACCTATGCCAAAATCAACGGGGAATCTGCGGTTGTCATAAGCGTCCAGAAACAGACCGGCTATTCCACGGGAGAGGTAAGCGACAGGGTTCTGGAACGGCTTGACCAGGTGAAAAAGGAAAATAAGGGGCTTCATTCTGTCATACTTATGGATCAGGGAGTTTACATTGATATGATCGTCAGCTCTGTGCTGCAGAATCTTTTATACGGGGCGGTACTTGCGGTTGCAATTCTGATCGTATTCTTAAAGAGCTGGAGGTCTACGCTTGTCATTGCGTGTTCCATACCGATCAGTATCGTGACGGCTCTTGTTGCGATGTATTTTTCAGGGATCACGCTGAATATCATCTCCCTGTCGGGGCTGGCGCTTGGCGTTGGTATGCTGGTAGATAACTCTATCGTAGTGATTGAGAATATTTATCGTATGAGAAATGAAGAGGGAGCCTCCGCAAAGAAGGCGGCTGTAGAGGGAGCGCGTCAGGTAAGCGGCGCGATTGCGGCGTCCACTCTTACGACCGTGTGTGTGTTCCTGCCGATCGTATTTACAGAAGGGATCACGAGGCAGTTATTTGTAGACATGGGGCTTACTATCGGGTATTCGCTCCTTGCCAGTCTCCTTGTGGCGCTTACGGTAGTGCCGATGATGTCATCGGGACTTCTTAAGAAGACAGAGCAAAAGGAAAGCAGGCTTTTTATAAAGATTAAAAATGCGTATGGGAAAGCGCTTGAAAAGGCATTAAAGGTTAAGGTTTTAGTGCTGTTTGGCGCATTGGCGCTATTTATCGGCAGTATTGCGCTGGCTGTTTCTAATGGAACGGAGTTCATGCCGCAGATGGAGAGTACGCAGATCAGTATGACCTTAGAGACAGAAAAGGGAACCAGCCTTGAGGATACGGCGAAAGAGGCTGACAAAGTGATGGAAGAGGTAGGGAAGCTTAAAGATATCGAAGATATCGGGGCTATGTTGTCCTCTTCAAGCCTGATGTCAACACAGACAGAGACAAATCAGATTGCTTTCTATGCCACGACAAAGGAGAATCCTTCCCTTTCCAACCGGCAGCTGCAAAAGGAGATTGAGAAAGTAACCGGGGATGTAGACGGTGAACTGACAGTGAATATGTCCAACATGGATCTGAGCGCTCTTGGAAGTTCAGGGATCAATGTGCAGATCAGCGGAAGAGATCTTGATAAGCTTCAGGAAATTGCGAAAGACGTGAAGAAGATTGTCGAGCAGACGGAAGGAACACAGAATGTATCGGACGGGACTGAGGACAACACACAGGAGCTTCGTATCATCGTTGATAAAGCCAGGGCCACAGAGCAGGGACTTACGGTAGCGCAGGTATATCAGCAGTTATATGCAAAGCTGGCGCAGCCTTCTTCCGCTATGACACTGGGGACAGATACAAAGGATTATGATGTCTACGTCATTGACGGTGAGAACGAGAAATTAACCAGAGAGGATATCCGTAAGATGAAGCTTACCGTGACGAAACAGGATGGGACAACGAAGGAGGTAAAACTTTCTAAAGTGGCTGATTTTGTAGATGCTTCCGGCGTACAGTCCATTCAACGGACAGCCCAGACAAGATACATGTCAGTTACGGCGGAGATCAGGGATGGAGATAATATCGGTCTTGTCAGCAATAAAGTAAAGAAAGCGTTAAAATCCTATCAAATCCCGGATGGATACGAAGTTGAGATGACCGGAGAGGATGAGACGATCAATGAGGCGATGATAGAGCTGTTTAAAATGCTCGGACTGGCGATCGTATTTATGTACCTCATTATGGTTGCACAGTTCCAGTCGCTGCGCTCACCGTTTATCATCATGTTCACGGTACCGCTTGCATTTACCGGAGGACTTCTGGCATTGTGGATTGCAGGGATGTCGGTGAGTGTGATTGCCATGATCGGATTTATCATGCTGTCAGGTATCATTGTAAATAACGGTATCGTATTTGTTGATTATACGAATCAGTTGATGCGTGGAGGAATGCCGAAAAAGAAAGCGCTGGTAGTGGCCGGAAAGACAAGACTTCGACCAATTATCATGACAGCATTGACTACGATCCTGGGATTGTGTACAATGGCAGCAGGAGTTGGAATGGGTTCAGACATGGTTCAGCCGATGGCGGTTGTAACAATTGGGGGATTGATATACGGAACCATTTTGACATTGATCGTTGTACCGTGTATTTTCGATCTGTTTCATCGCAGGGAAAGGATAAAAAGAAGTCCCTATGATGAACTTGAGACGACAGAACGGAGATGATCGGGAACAATACAAGGTAACCATGTGTGTCAAAAGAGGAGAATCATATGATCAACAAGGCGATTGAGTTTGCAACAAAAGCGCACGAAGGGCAGTTTCGCAAGGGGACGAAGAGACCATATATCGTTCATCCGGTCGAGGTGGGGGATATCGTATCGTCAATGACTCAGGATGCAGAGATTATAAGCGCGGCGGTACTGCATGATACGATCGAGGACTGTGAAGGAGTGACCAGGACACTTTTAGCGCAGGAGTTTTCCGAGCGGGTGGCATTTATCGTAGCGCAGGAGAGCGAGGATAAGTCAAAGACATGGATGGAGCGAAAGAGGGCAACTATCGAACATGTGAGGACAGCGCCCCGGGAGGTGAAGATGATCTGCCTTGCAGATAAACTCTCTAATATGCGGGATATTGACAGGGATTATCCGGTGGTTGGAGAAGAATTGTGGAATCGTTTTCGGATGAAGAATAAAGAGATCATCGGATGGTATTATAAATCAATCCGTGATTCCCTTGGAGACGAGTTCAAAGAGGCGAAAGCGTATCAGGAGTATTGCAGGCTGATAGAGAAGAATTTCGGATAAAGGAGCATCAGCATGATTTTTTTGCCTTTTTATTGATGAAAATACAGAGTGCGCTCTAAAATTATTGCATTTTGTCAGAAAAAGTGTTATGATTTTACAGGATGAAGGAGAAAATTAAATATGACAGGCGAGGATCTATTGGAAAAACTGCTTGATTCATTTCAAACCAGCTATGATGTAGAGAAAACCTGCGATATCAATGGGGATATCTATGATGCTTATGCCAGCTTTAACGCTACAAGTGCGAAGTATGTCCTGATTAAGAAAGCAGAACTCTGGCGGGTGAATTGTTTTGAGCATGTTTTTTTTCGTTTGAAGAAAAATTTAACGAAAGAGGATATAGAAAACTTCAGAGAGCAGATCATATCTTATATCGAACCGGAGCTTGTGCGAGGGGGGAAAAGGTGGCCCGAAAAGGATCATATGTATACATATATGACCGCAGTATATATCTGTGAAGACGGGGTGACAGAAGATGTACGGAAAGCAGTTCAGAGGTTTCATTATGTGAAAAATTACAAGCTTACGATCCGTGGCTACAGCGAGGCAAGAATTTTGGTGTTTGATCTGAAGAATCTGAAAATTTTTGGAAACAGAGCGGCGAATCCGCTGGTGAAAGGCTATAAAAAAGCCAAAGTAATCTGACTTTTTTAGCATATATACCATATCAGAGGATTGGAGGAATGAAGTATGAATGGTGTAGTAGTATTAGTAGTAGCGATTGCGATTCTTATCATTGCCTATCTTACATACGGCAAATGGCTCGCAAAGCAGTGGGGTGTTGATCCATCCAGGGCGACTCCTGCCCACACAGAGGAAGATGGGGTAGATTATGTTCCGGCAAAAGCTCCGGTTCTGATGGGACATCATTTTTCTTCTATTGCAGGGGCAGGTCCGATCAACGGACCGATTCAGGCGGCTGTATTCGGCTGGGTGCCAGTACTGCTGTGGATACTGATCGGAGGTATTTTCTTTGGTGCGGTGCATGATTTCGGCGCGCTGTTTGCATCTATTCGTAATAAGGGTCAGTCTATTGGCGAGGTTGTTGCGACTACCATGGGATCAAAGGCAAAGAAGTTGTTTATCATCTTTTCCTATCTGACACTGATCTTAGTAGTGGCAGCATTTGCGTCCATCGTGGCAAATACATTCATGGCAACCTATACAGAGGCAGGCGCCGTGGATTACGCAGCGAGTGCGGCAAATGCTACGACGGCGATGATTTCTATTATGTTTATCATTATTGCAATTGCTTTTGGTTTTCTTGTATATCGGAGAAATGCGAGCTTGGCGGTATCTACGGGAATTGGCATCGCTGCGATTGTGATCTGTATGGTCATCGGGCTTAACTGGCATCCGCTGTATTTGAGCAATACAACCTGGATGGTCATTGTCGGCATCTATATTCTTGCGGCATCGGTTGCTCCGGTATGGATTCTTCTTCAGCCGAGAGACTATCTCAGTTCATTTTTGCTTTACTTTATGATGGCAGTCGCAGTTATCGGAATCGTTGGCTGCGGCTTGACAGGGGGGGGCGAATATGGACATACCGGCGTTTACAGGATTTAAAGATACCCTTGCTCCGACAGGCTCTTCCTTAGGTTACCTGTTCCCGGCTTTGTTCGTAACGATTGCCTGCGGTGCGATCTCCGGATTCCACTCACTGGTAGGCTCCGGCACCACATCAAAGCAGTTGGATAATGAAAAAGACGCGCAGCCGATCGCTTACGGCGGTATGCTGATCGAGTGTGCTCTGGCAGTGATTTCTTTGTGCGCGGTAGGTTATATCTGGGCAAATTATGCATCTGGCGAGACCGTTACGCCAACTGTAGTATTTGCAACTGGTATCTCCAAAATGCTTGGCGCTATTCCGGGACTTGCGGGGACAGAAAAAATCGCATATACATTACTTGTCCTTACCGTATCTGTATTCTGCCTGACATCACTGGATACTGCAACACGTCTTGCGCGTTATATGTTCCAGGAATTCTGGCTTGAGCCGGGAGAGACATACAAAGATGTCACCGGATACAGAAAGACACTTACGAATCCCTTTGTTGCAACAGTGATCACGGTAGTACTTGGAATTGGCCTTGGCCTTACCGGATATGCGAATATCTGGCCGCTGTTCGGCGCAGCGAACCAGCTCCTTGCCGCTCTCGGACTTCTCGCGATAGCAACATGGCTTGGAAAAGAAGGCAGGAATAACAAGATGTTCTATATTCCGATGATATTTATGCTTATTGTCACAATTACATCCTTATGCTTTACGATTAAGACAAACTTTGCGGGAATCGCAGCAGGAGGAGCCGGAGTGGCCTGGTGTTATGTGCGTGGCATTATCGCGATACTTCTTGTTATCCTTGCAATTATTCTTGCTGTGAACAGCATAAAGACGATGAGCGAACAGAAGAAATAGTCTTTTCATTTGGGACATGCTTTCAAGGAACATGCATAGATATGCAATTGCATTTATCATCGTTTTGCTGTAAAATGATAAAAGAATCTACAGAAAGCAGTGAAAATATGTCGGAAGTACGCAAAAGGATTAAGTTTCACGGGCGTGTTCAGGGCGTGGGGTTTCGTTATACAGCCAAACATATGGCGAGATCTCTGGGACTGACCGGCTGGGTACGAAATGAATATGACGGTACGGTTCTTATGGAGGTTCAGGGGAGGGAACCTGTGATCTTTAAGCTTATGGAGGCTTTGAACCGCAATATGTTTATTGAGATCAGCTGGGTAGATTCTCAGGATATTCCGACAATAGAAGAAAGCGGCTTCTCGTCCGGATAGGGATATCGGGACAGAGGTAATGCGATAGAAATAGCGAGTGACGGTGATAGTTATGGGAAAAGAGACGGAAAAGAAAAGCGTGAAAAGCAGGATTGTCTCAGCAGCGTGGAAATTATTCTATGAAAAAGGATACAATAAGACGACGGTAGATGAGATTATTGAGTTGTCGGGTACATCCAAAGGTTCTTTTTATTATTATTTTGCAACAAAGGATGAGCTTCTTAATACGCTTTCGCTAATTTTGGATGAGCATTATGAGGAACTGGAACATACGATGGATGACAGTATGAACAGTTTTGACAAATTGATGTATATTAATTACAGTACGCATACGATGATGGAACAACAGATTCATATAGATCTGCTGGCATCTCTTTATTCTACCCAGCTGGCCGCACCGGGAAAAAGGAATCTTCTGGACAGGAATCGCAGTTACTATAAACTGGTGACGAGGATCGTAGAAGAGGGACAGAAAAGAGGAGAAGTCTGTAGCGCGGCGCCGGCCAGTGACATTACCCAATATTATTCAATGTGCGAGAGGGCATTGGTGTATGACTGGTGTCTGAACAAAGGGCAGTATTCGCTGGGGGAGAAGAGTAAGGAATGTATGCCGATCATGATGGAACATTTCAGAGGTTCATGTGAATGAGATGAGTGCCGCAAAATTATTGATTTTGCGGCACCTGGTTATTCCGGATATTCTTTTAACGCACTATCCTTTCCGATTTCAAAATGGTCTCTCTTCAGAATGGAGAAAGCATCCTCATAATTACCTTCTCTCATGTATGCAACCATTTCTTTTAGATTTTCATTGGTCTTTGGAATACGCATGCCGTTTTTTACAGAAAACTGTCCGATACGGATAAGCTCAGACAGTGTGTTCTCATAAATCTTACGGATCCGGTCATTACCCAGTACGCTGATAATCTCCAGATGCATTCCGGTATCCGCCACCTCCCATTTATAGACATCCTGAGCAGCCGCACACATGCGCACGACCTTTTCCTCAATGCGGTAGGAAAATTCTTCGTACCGTCCGGAAGTGAATATGAACCGGAACGCGGAGCTCTCTAACAGCTCACGAAGCTGGTAGATCTCATTGATATCCCGGCGGGTGATGTTTTTCACCGTCATAGATTTGTAATAATCAGATTCGATCAGTCCGTCCGCCTGCAGCATCTGGATAGCGCTGCGTACCGGGCTTCGGCTCATGCCAAGTTCTTTGGTGAGCATGGCTTCTGTGAGCTGCATCCCGGGCGGATACGTCAGATCCATGATATTTTGCCTGATCTTTTCATATGCCAGGTCGGCAAGAGATAATGTTTTTTCTCTCATAATTCCCCCAAGTGAATACAAAAGTATTTATTGTATACAAATTATAGTAGTTCTTGAGAAAAATATCAAGATCATATATTGACTTTTATAATCTATGGTGCTATAGTGACCATAGATTATAAATTGTATACAAATTAAAAAAACGTATACAAACGAAACGCATTACAAAAAAAGAGCAATCATTATAACAAAGAGAGGTATGGATCATGAAATTAGGATTTATCGGTACAGGCAACATGGCATCAGCAATTATGGGAGGAGTCATTCATAAAGAACTTATCCCGGCAAGTGAGATTATAGGATCGGATCTTTTTGCACCGGGCAGAGAGAGAGTAAAAGAACAGTTCGGGATCAACGTTACGGCAAGCAACAGGGAAGTTGTAGAAAAAGCGGATGTGGTCATCTTATCTGTAAAGCCTCAGTTCTATGCTGATGTTATCAGTGAGATCAAAGATGTTGTAAAAGATAACCAGATCATTATCACGATCGCACCGGGCAAGACTCTTGCATGGCTTGCAGAGCAGTTTGG
>CAZNXL010000044.1:0-10340 GCA_964577075.1 uncultured Dorea sp.
GGCTACGGATACACGATTGCACAGATGTCCGATCAGCATATCGGACTGATGCGAAAATTCTTCAACGAGAAATAACCCAAAGAGGTTGCGCATACATTTTATGCGCAACCTCTTTTTTCGCCCGCTTGACAAATCACCTATCATATTTTATAATATAGTTAGATTCAAATGATAGGTGATTTTGATATGAAATATTTAATTAAGAAGATGCGCGAACTTGCTGATATGAGTCAAGCGCAATTCGCCAAAGAAATCGGAACCACTGTTGTTTCTATCAATCGTTGGGAGAACGGCAAGTCGACGCCTAATCCTATGGCTCAAAAACAACTCAACCTTTTCTGTGCTAACCGCAATATTGATATCGCTGATGTAATTGTCGAGAAGTATCGTTACGAACACGATGACGATAGACTCATTCTCTATCACGGCTCTAAGGAAGGACTCAAGGGAATAATTCAACCTAAGAGCCGAGAAGACTGCGACTTTGGCGTCGGTTTCTATGCCGGCACTGATACCATTCAGCCTTTGACTTTGGTTTGCGGTGAACCTAATCCAAAGTTCTACGTCGTTGACTTGAATCTTGACGGTCTGAAAGTTCTTGATCTTGAGCTCGGACTGGATTGGGCGATTGTGGTTGCATTTCACCGCGGTTATATGGATATAATAAAAGGTAGTGAGATGTACGAGAAGTATGCGCACTTGTTTGACGGTTACGACTTGATAACCGGTTACATTGCGAACGACCGTCTTTACACTGAGCTTACCCGTTTCTTCAACGGGGATATTACCGATACCGCACTCATGAACTGCTTGGTCGCCCTCGATCTTGGCAAACAATATGTTGCTAAGACGCAAAAAGGATGCGATGCTTTTAGGATTGTTTCCGAATCGGACATTTATCCGATGGAACTTGCTGCCCTACAAGAAAAAGCGGCAATACGCAGGAAAGAGAGCTATTCTATCGCAAACAACATCGAAAAACAGTACAGACGTGTCGGCAAGTATTTCGATGAAATTCTGAGAGGTGAATCGGATGCTTGATGTATTTGAATTAACTCTATGCGATATGCAGGGCAAACTCTTTGAGATGTCTGCCTCTGAGGGCTTTTCAAGTGAATCTTTTATCAAGACTTTCATGTTTTCTGACTCGGCTGCTGACCTTGACAAGGTTTTCAATCATATGCAGTGGGCAGGGCAAGGATATATTATCGACCGACTGAAAGAACAAAATGCAGACACCCTTGTAACAAGCGGCGATTTGTATGACAATGAAACGCTTTACTGGTCCGGCTATCTCTATCGCTATTGGCACTTTTATACAGGTGAATCAAGCAAAGAGATTTACAAGCAAGCACCTGCTTCGATTATGCGAGCTATGTATCTGATGTATCACACTATGAGTCCTGAGATGGCGATTGATCGCTTGAAAGAAACCTACACAAGAAAGCACAAATAAGCAATAACCCAAAGAGGTTGCGCATACATTTTATGCGTAACCTCTTTGTCCTTTTAACACCCCAAAGACCTGCATGAATACAGGCTTTTTTTGCACATAAGAAGTTTGTGCTAAATCGTAATAAAAGCCTCTTTCGTCGATAACTTTTTACTCATAACATGCGCTGAACGCAGGGCGCATATCCTCGATCTTACCGCGGGGAATGCCATACTTCACGGCTAACTTCTCCCAATTATCCCGAACGATTGCGATCATCTCCTTTGCCATTAGCTCTGCATCATCTTTTTTGATATCAAAATGGGATGCGGTTTCGATGACCAATGGAATGGAAATACGATTGTCGTCTTCATTGACATTCAAAGACAATTCATCGCCGTAAGGAACAGGGTTAACATCGTATAACGGAGAAAGCGTCCATCCACTCTTTTTCAAGAGGAAAGCATGGTTCCGCAAATGATCGTCGGTATTGGAAACCGCCATATTGAAAACAATGCGTTTCCACAGCTCCTTAAGATCGTCCTTCGGGTTGCATCCGCGGGATCTGATGATCGACACAAGATCCAAATAGCTTGAACCGTCGGCAGCAGAGGCGCCGTCCGTTTTGCCAAGCAGCGTCATAGCCGATGCAAAATGGATTCGTTTATCTCCGTCACGGTCGAAGCGTTTTACAAGAAAGGTGCTGCCGAACTTTGAAAAGGTCTCAAGTTTCGACTCCGGCACGTTCAGACCACACATACGGGCGAGATCGTGCACAACCTTCTCCCAAGCGCCGGTGTTGTTATCGTCATTTTTCGAGGGGAACTTGGCGATCCACAACTGTCCCTGCGTATCGACAACGGTGGCTTTCGGTCGAGCGCCGCCGAGAGAAGATCCCGGTCGGATCAATTGATTCAACCACTTTTCATTCAGAGCGGTGTCGTCGTTTTCAAACTGTCTGGATGCCTCCTCCAATGTGCGCAGCGTTGCCCAAGGGGGCGTGGCGGTTTCTTTGTCGTTTGACAGGAATTCGCCTGTTTCCTCTAATTTGAAGCGGAGACCGCCCATGCGGGCTTCATCGTATACGCCAAGAAGAAAATCGCTGTCGTAAAGCTTGCGCGGTTTGCGTGCTTCTTTGTCTGCAAGCTTACGCTCTCTTTTGTTCATCAAAAGCCGTCCCCAGCGGTCGGGAGAGGCGTCTGCAAAAACCCCGAAGATCGTTCTGCCGTTCGGGAATTGTCTACCGGCGTAAGTAGACAGGTCGGGGTCAAGAGAAACAGATAACTTTGTGCCCACCAACCATTCGTCATCGTATGCGAAGGAATAGCTTTCTCCGCCCTTGATTACATCAACATATAGTCTGCCGATCAGCACAGGCGCATCGCCGCTGAAATCGTCATAGACAAGGATAGTTTTATTCATAGGCATGCTTTAATCCTCCCTTCGAGGCGCTCTTTTTCTTACTGTCAGATTCAGATCCTGCATTTTCCGCCCCATGGCATCGTCTTTGGCGACGAGCAGCAGGTCTTTATCCATGTTGTTCAGCGCGTGCAGCACGGCAGCGTATATACCGATGGCAACTGAAGGACTGCCTTTCTCCACATTCCAAAGAGAAGCTCGGCTGATCCCCGCACGCTCCGCAACCAACTCGACAGGCAAATTGCGGCGCAGCCTTGCCAGTTTGATCTGCTCGCCCATTGTTTTTAGTATATCCTCAGTCGCCGGCAATAGCGTATACGACGGTTTTCTCATAGCAATCGCCCCTTAATATTTATTATTATAGACTAAAAATTCTGTTTTGTCAATGATTATAAACATTATATAGAGTCACAACAGTTTCACCCATCTTTATATTGGCTCTCCCTGATTTAGTCAAGTATGATTTGCCGAATCATACTTGACTAAATATTTTGCTAAAAATTCCGATTTCAGACACTGTGAAAACACGCATGAATACAGGCATTCTGTGACATTGGAGATTTGTGATAAATTGTATGCGAAATCTGTTTGCTCAAAAGATTTTCAGGCGATAATATGGTATAACTAAACTAAAAGAAATACAATTGATTAAACCATTCAAAACAATTCGCAACTATAAAAGCGAGAGATTGGAGTTTATTCCAATTCCTCGCTTTTGTTTGAAATTGCATTATTGAGGACAGTCAAAAGGCGCTCTGTTGTATGTGGGAGCTGTTTCTTCTTAAGTTCGCACTCCCAAATTCGAATTACTGTCCATCCGCGGTTTTGAAAATACTTTGTGGTCTCTTTATCTCTTTGAATATTGCGTTCTCGTTTATTTCTCCAATATTCGGCGTTATCTGACGGGCGAGTATTTCTACAGTCATGTCCATGCCAGAAACAACCATCAACAAAAATTGCTATCCGTTTGTCAAGAAACACAAAATCCGGATGTCCCTTAACTGGATAGGTTCTGCGCCATCCCGTAATGTGGTTTTCTTTAAATACTTTAAGCAATGTCAGTTCTGTGCTCTTGGCATTTTTGCTTTTGACCGACCGCATTATTCGAGAACGCTCATCTTTGCTAAATACGTCACTCATGATTATCAGCTCGATTATCAAATGCAATTCGAAGATTAATGGCCTTTTTTATTTGAGATCGCACTGAAGGCGTCAATGCTCTATAGTCGTCCATATGCTCTAAATCCGCAAGAAAATACCTGTTTATTTCCCTTTGGGGTAGCATCCGTTGCGCACGGCGAATGCGAGAAAAGACGTCACTTATACTACGATCAGACTCATAATGACGCTCGTTTCTAAGCCATGCAGAAAACGCTTGCCGATCATTTGCGTGTTTATTCTCCATATTATGCATATACTCATTTAACCTTTCTGCAACAAATTGAGCCAAGAGTACAGGCACTGCATTTCCGACCATCTGCTCTAGGTCTCCATTGGTGATGTTCAAATTTTCAAAATGATAGTCGTTTGGAAATGTTTGAATTGTCGCTCTTTCGTGTAATGTCAAAGCGCGTATGTTATCAAGATTTTCTTCGTCTACTGAATCATTCTCATGATGATTATAAGTTTGCGGCTTGGGACGGTTTACTCCTCTAACTGTAGGCGAAGCTTGATCGACCGAAAAAACAGCACGTCTGCTATATGTTGTCGGATGCCTGTAATAATTGTCAATATCAAGCGGTATATGGTGATCATTAAAATACCTGCGAACGGTAGTTTCTTCATCGCCGTATGCAGCAAAAATAGTATCAAGAAGAAAATTATCAGGTGCATTTAGAGCGCCGATGCAGAAAAACCTATTTCTTTTTTGCGGGACGCCACATCGACTTGCATCCAACACTACTTCAGTAAGCCCATAATGATGAGCTATATACAGCTCACGAGCGCGAGCATATGCATTGCTCTTTCTTGCTCGGGGGACATTTTCCATTACAAAATAGTCTGGCGCAATTTGAGTGACAATCTCAGCGAAATGATAGGTTAAATCCGCACGGTTTCCTTCTTCTCTTCTTCCTGCGTTGGATAACTCTTGACACGGCGGCCCACCGATAATTACATTTGGGGCAAATTCTCCAATATTATGAACCGCTTGCGCTACATTGGAGAGATCTAAGTTAAATGCTTTATGAGTAAAATTGGCATTATAACACGCTATAGCTGAATCCCATCCGTCAAATGCCGCCACGATATCAAATCCGGCTAGTTCAAAACCTTTTGATAGCCCGCCGCAACCGCAAAATAAATCTACTACTGGCATAACACTTTATCTCACTTCTATAAGATGATACTGACGTCAAATACTTGACGTCAGTATCATCTTAACATAAAAATGAAACGACGTCAAGCATTTGACGTCAATTCATCGTTAAGAATAAGTGTCACTACATCATCGGCTTCATAAAATCATATGCGTTTCGAGCAGCATCCTCCTTGCTCCATAAATCCAACAAAGATGCTCCACCGATTAGATTAAGTCGGCGACCGTATTCAGTAATAGGAGTTTTGCTAACCGGCTTCCCAAACTCTTTTTCGAGCATCAGAATTGCTTCAAGCGTTCCTTGAAGGATATCCTTGTTGCTGCTAAATTTTCTTCCAAACAGATGAAACACGAAATTTGTATTCTGAAGCATAACTTCCGTCAGTTCATACGGATTATTTCGTGTCGGATCATATGTCATATCTGCACTGAGCCATAGGCGAGCAAGTCCGTTTCTTTCTTGACTCTTTCGGGGATCGGGGCGGTAGAAAAAGTACCGTTGTTGGATAATGCCATCAAAAGTCTGCGTTTTCTGCATAACAGAAACAGGCCAACGAGCCTGCATAAAAGAATAGAATTTTTTATGGCAAAGAGTAGCCCATAAACGTTCGTCTGTCGCTATTGCCGGTGTGATTCCTGGGAAGGCAGTATGTAGATGCGCCGCATTTATTCCATCATATTCTTTCCTGTCCTCAACGCTTGGGAGAAGTAGTTCTATATCTACGTCATCAAGTTTTGATTCGAAAGTATTTCGCTTGTCGGAAAAATATGCATCCATCCATGACGCGTCGGCACTCTGATAATTTGGAACATTACCATGAATATCCCGTTTTAGAGCACGAAGCGCGCTATCATTCAGCAAGCGAATCTTCATAGCAGTCCCTCCTCTTCGGACGCGGTTGCGAGCTCTTTGAGATATCTCGTTACGGGGTATTCGAATAAGATTTGGGCAATCTCAAAGGAAGTTCGATCCCGCCACGCGTCAATATCGCCGATGCCTTTTTCCCTTCCTTTTGCAGAAAGATGAATATACCAAAGTGCTTCTGAATAGGCGTCTCCATCTTCGGATTTCATCAAATCCACAACAGCAATAAGCGCGGGGAAATAAAACGCAGAGAATAAAGTATGCTTCCTCTTGGGATCGTCTTTGCATTGACTAAATCGAGCAGCGTCGTTTTGGGGTATTAGTATTCCGATCTTCTGATCGTCTGGCAAAATGGTCATGTGCTTAGTATCAATACCATCTGGATATGCGTCTACATAAAAAATTGAAGAAAGCTTTTTTAGGGCGTCTTTGTCCTTAATGATTGTCAAAACCTGCTGTTCGCCTACGGCAATTACATCGCCCTTAGCAAAGGAAATGTCCTCATCGGTATAAATGTCGCTGAGATCGCTACAGCTAAATGTGGCAACATCTTGCGTTGCAACGATTAAGGGACAAATCTCTAATTGGCGATCGATTTTATTGCCGTCAAGTACAATCCCGAACTTGTTTTCCTTAAATGTAACCATTTGCCTAAAATAGGTACGGCTACATTCCAAATGAAAAGCAAAAGCAGCTTTATCTTCATCTATGAGTTGCTGAATTTCGGGGACGGAAATACTCGCTTGAAAGAGCAGATTACAATTGCTTCCATCAACTTGATATGTAACAGACGTTGTGTATTTTGCAGTTGTATATACCCCGTTATCTTTTTGCACAGTTGGGTAGGGGAACAGTCTGTTTTTAATACGCATTTATTGTCACCCCCAATGCACATGGGATTTGTTCGGATAGAGTAAAAACGATCTTAACCATTTTGTTTGCGGGAAGAATTACGGGGAAAATATAGTTCTTGCTTGTTCCAATTTTTTCTCCAGATGTTTTATAAACAGCTTGCGTTACAACTGGGGTTTCGTCGCCTTCCTCTCCGGATAATATAACGCCAATTCTTACTCTTCGTTCTTCTTCACTCGCTAGGACAAGCGTATATTCTCCTGATCCTCTTTTTCCGTCGATTATCGCTTTTTTAGAAAGTCTTATTGGCGAAGTATTCTGAGGTTCCTTAGGCTCAGTTCCCGGTTCCTGATCCGGTGGGGTTGGAGTAGGTTCAGGAGGATCGGGAGGCAAAGGCGTTGGTTCAGGAGGTTCAGGCGTCGGAACGGGAGGAGGCATGGGAGTTTCCTCTTTCTCTTCTTCGTTGGGGCCAAAGTCTTGCAATGAGCCATTTTCACTTGGGGCGCTATATTGTTCTGTTGCTGCTGGCGTTTTAATGATTTTTGAAGTGACATTAGCAATATTCGTACTTTCTACGATCATTACGTTCCCATTCTCGTCTTTGCCGTCTATATCGATACCGAAAAACTCTTCAAGCCCATCGACGTCCATATGACCGGAAGTTGTACGCTCAAGCAAGGTTCGAATCACTTTATTTAAGTATCTGTACAAATCGTTCAATCTTTGCTTGGCAAGTTTGGAATCCTCAGAGTTCCGATCGACTTCCCAACTCGTGTGCTGGACATTTTCAAGACCAGCAAGGAAAGAATTAAGTTCGTCGCCACGAATGTACATTACACCGACATATTGCATAGCGCTCGTCTGATTTGGCTTATCAAAAACTTTCATACCAATCTGACGAACCATGGACACACATTTGGGATATCCAATTCCTGTTTTTAAAAACACTTCAATATTACCGTGAATTCCGTGAAACTCGACATCTTCCGGTTCAGAATGGAATTCTGGATTTTTAATCGCGTCTAAGCATTTATCAGCGAAATTATTCTTCGCATTCCCTTCAATTGCTTCATAGGCTTCTCTATATCTTTCAAAAATCCCATCAAGAGTATCTTTTGAAATAACAAGATCGTCGCCAATATGAACAACAAGTTCATCCTTCCACAGCGCGACAAGATAATCGTTCAATACAGAGAGAAGAATAATGTCAATCCAATGATCCGCATTTTCAAACCCGGCGACGAAAATATCTGTTCCGGGTTCGCTTCTGCTGTATGATGGGTTCAGAGAAAGGCACTCCATAATGGGCGAATTATTGCCTTCGGGGATTCCGAAGTATCCAACACTCTGAGAAAGAGTATTACCCCCTGGCTTTTTATGCGTTCCAACATACGCAACTCCTTGGAACGCCTCCTTGCTATTTTTATCCATTGTTGAGTAGAATAGTGTTCGAATAGCAGAATTACTCAACGCTGCACTTTTTCCTTGACCGTGAGAACCGCCAGAGGTTCCTCCTTTATCGGTCTTGCCCATGCCATGAACAAGACTAAGCCAACGCGAATTTTTGGACTGCTCATCATCCAGGATATCAGCATCCGGATTGGTAAGTCCAGTAGTATTGTAATCGCTGATTTGCATTACACAAAGTTTGTCGGCGGTTAGTGTAGAAAGAGCCTTTTCAAAGAAAACACGTATCTTCTCGTTCCCATTGCTAGGATCATAGTTTCTTGATTTCGAAGATAAAATCGCATCATAAAGGTCGTCTCTACCCGGCAAGTCCACAGTTGGAATCTCAAATACAGAAAACTTTACAACAGCGGGTTGGCTTTTGTCTCTTCTAGCGTCTAATGAGTTTTGGAGAACTTCTTTAGCCAAAGAAGGAAGCGCAGTTCCTTTAAATGTCGATACTGCGCTATCGCCATCTATACCGTGCGTTTGCCCGCCACCAAAATCGGGAAAATCCCAGCGTCCGTTATAAATCATTACGTCGTCCTCCTATCAGCGAAGAGAAAATCTTCCTTCTTCTGCGTCGGATCCGTTAAATTTATTTCTCGCATTTTTTATTTCTTTTTCCAAATATGCGAAGATCATTTTAACTTCTTCTTCAGAATAATCGTAAGAAGATTTGCTTGCACAGTTGCCAATTAAGCGAATCATTTCTGCTGCTTTGTTTGTTCTAGCCTCAACTATTCGAACAAATTTATCATGTTTTGATTCGTTTGTGAGATCGATTTTAGCCATAATTTGTCGCATCCTTTCGAAAATTATTCTATCAGATCACTTTCTGCTTGTCAATAATATTTTTTGAAATATACAAAATTATTTTCATATTATTTTCAAAATAATTTTTGTTTAATTCTCTGGACTTCTGCAAGCCTTTGTGGTATTGTGTTGTGCTACAAAGGAGGTGCGGATATGGCACAAATGAGTGTAGAAGAATTGTACCGCGGCGATGGCGCCGGTGTGAAGTATGGATCCGGCGGGATCATGGGTGCGGTGACAAGAGAGATGCTGACCCGCGGCGTCCCGGAGGGCTACGACGAGCAGACTTGACTCGAGATACTGATTGTTAAACACACGCTGGCGGCGGCAGAAAAAACGAAAACAGAGAGCGACTCTGTATCGGGAATGACCGATGTGGAGTCGCTCTCTTCTTGTGTGGGGAGGATTGAAGATGACAACGCTTGAAGATTTATACTACGGAAACATTCACCCGAGCGAACGTTACATCAAGCGCGGGACAAAGATCGATCAGATCGTGAAGCTGATATGCAAAAATGAGGACGATCTCACCGCGACGCTTACCGAGCAGCAGAAGGAAATCTTTGAAAAATTCAAAGACTGCCAAAATGAGCTGTCGGGACTGACCGAGCGCGAAGCATTCAGGGACGGCTTCGTCCTCGCGGTGCGCATTATGGTGGAAGTCATGGAAGGCTTGGAAACGATGGAAGAACTATGATCAGCACATAAATTGCGGCGGTTAAGGGCATAGAACGGCGCGTAAGGCGAGTTGTTTGCCGAAGGGGGTAGCACTCGCTTTTACCTTTGGAGCGGCGTGTGAGACGAAATTCCCGCCAGTTTTGCCGCACAACTTCCAAAGACGTGTGCGAAATTTATACGATCCGTATGATCTGCTCATACAGAAGGATATAGTCGTACAGGATCTGCCGATCGTCATGCAGGTGGCCGAAGAACCACTTTGAAAATTTCACGGTGTCCGAAATTTTATCAAAGTATTGTGTCAGCCGATCGGATGTGAAATATCCTATGGCAGCCGCGACCTGCTTTGGGCAGCAGTGGCTGACAATATAATCGACCTTATTTCCGTTTTCGGCAAGTGTAGCAAGACCGAACGCCATTTCTTCTTCCGTGGGGAGTTCCCGCTCCCACCAAGAAATATGGTTGATTCGCAGCATCTCCCCGCGGCTTGTTCGGGTATGGTAATCCTGCATCAA
>CAZNXL010000045.1:0-10283 GCA_964577075.1 uncultured Dorea sp.
TCTTCATGCCGGTCTTCGGACTAAATAACGGTATGATCCCGATCATCGCGTACAATTACGGCGCCCGCAGAAAGGCAAGGATCACAAAGACGATCAAATTAAGTGTTATCATCTCCATATCAATCATGATAATCGGCACAGTGATCTTTTTAACCTGCCCGGGAATGCTTCTCACAACACTGTTCAGCGCATCCGACAATATGCTGGAGATTGGCGTCCCTGCACTGAGGGTCATCTCTCTTCACTTTATTCTTGCAGGATACTGCATTATCATCAGTTCCTCTTTTCAGGCGCTGGGAAATGGCGTGTACAGCCTGATCGTCTCTGCCGCCAGGCAGCTATTTGTCATCCTTCCTGTGGCATATATATGCGCCAGATTCTTCGGGCTGTCCGCTGTATGGTGGTCGTTTCCGATTGCAGAGCTGGTATCAGTAATCATGTGTACATTCCTGTTCACGAGGATTTACAGGCAGAAGATTAAAAACCTATCTTAAATCAGATATACAAAATTGAGGCTATCAGGAAATAGATAGTTTTACCAGTAGAGCGGCATGTGACTCATTCGAGTTACATGCCGCTCTACTGCCGGATGCATTCATGGGCTATCTTCTTTTTACGCTCCAGCCGAATCTGCCTTTAGACCGTCCCAGTGTAAAGTATTCACCGTGGGAATATGCGATCAGACCGGTGGAGTTTAATTCCAATTTCCCGTTTTTCCGCATATATTTTTCATCTGCCTGAACGGCAAGAACTTCTGCTAAAAACATGTGGTGTGAACCCAGCTCTTTGACTTCCGTTACTTTGCATTCGATGTTCACCGGACACTGTTCGATGGTGGGAGCATAATCGAGTTTTTCAGCTTTCCCCCTTGTAAGATGCATCTCTTTCCATTTGTCCACATCCTTTCCGGAGCGAACTCCGCACCAGTCGGTCGCTCTTGCAAGCTTTTCTGTAGTGAGATTGATGACAAATTCTTTGCTCTCCCTGAGCATATGGTAAGAATATCTCTCCGGGCGCACTGAGATATACACCATGGCGGGGTGCGTACATACCGTACCGGTCCATGCAACAGTGATAATATTATCTTCTCCTTTTGTATCTGCCGTACTCACCATTACCGCCGGAAGAGGATAGAGCATATTGCCGGGTTTCCATATCTGTTTTCCCATCTTTATCTCCTTTTCGTTATAATATGTACTATTGCTGAAGTGATGCAACAAGAGTCGGAATTAACTGCTTCTTTCTTGACACAACACCCTTTAAGATCATCCGTTCCGTATCGTCCGGCAGGTCAAATGCACTGATAATATTACTCTTTGCCCCGTGTCCGCAGCAAAGAAGTTCCGTTGATTCACTCAGGATGTCCGTCAGCATAAAATAGATCATCTCCATCTTTCCGCCTTCTAATTCTTCAGAAAGCTGAGGTTCGATCATCTCTTTGATCTCTGCAAGTTCGTCACTGTTCATGGAATTGATCTGTCCTACTCCAAAGACAATATCCCCCACCGTAAACTGCTTAAAGTCCTGATACAGAATGTCTTTTGCACTCTTTCCTTTCAGGTTGCTTCCGGCATTGAACATTTCCATTGAGATTTTTTTCATGTCAATCTTCGCAATCTTTGCAAGCTTTTCAGCTGTTTTTTCATCGATCGGCGTACAGGTTGGTGAGCGGAACAAAAGGGTATCTGAAATAATCGCGCAGCATAAAAGTCCCGCTATAGTAGGCGGTATCTTCACTCCGGCTTCGTCGTACATCTGTGTAATGATCGTTGCCGTACATCCCACTGGCTGGTTCCGGAAAAATACCGGCCCCATCGTCTCAATATTTCCCAGCCTGTGATGATCGATAATTTCTATAATATCTGCCTCTTCAATCCCGTCAACTGCCTGTGATTTTTCATTGTGATCCACTAAAATCACCTGTTTTTTCTGCACATTGAGGAAACGCCGTCTGGAGATAAACCCCCGGAATCTCCCATGTCTGTCAAGGATGGGAAAATCACGAAACTTATGCTTAGTCATCTGTTCCCGGATGTCGTCTACATAATCGGTCATATTGAAGGTCACAAGCGGTCCTTTACTCATAAAATGTTTAACAGGAATACTCTGATTAATTAAACGAGCCACTGTATAAGTATCATGAGGAGTACTGATGATCACAATACTCTGTTCTTCTGCTTTTTTAATCAGTTCCGGCGAAACCTCGGCATCCTGACAGACCACCATACAGCTTGCGTCAATATTAACTGCACATGCCTGGGCTTCCGGTCTGTTCCCTAAGATAACAAGGTCATCCTTCTGGATAAATTCTTTCATAAGTTCGTCATTGGAAGCTCCCACAGTAACTTTACCCGTTGTAAAGCAGCCATGTTCATTCCCGGTAATTAATTTTCCGTCTAATGTATTTACAATATTCTTATACTGGGTTCTTGCAACCGAGAGTTCCCGGTTATTATAGACGTCCATGTAAGATGTCGCTATATCTCCGGTGGAAATAACGCCCAAAAGCTCTCCGTCTTTTAATACTGGAAGCGTTTTAACATGATTCTCTTTCATCGTTTCCCATGTATCTTTAATAGATAGATTCGGATCCACTCCGTCAAGTTTGTGGATATCCATGTCTTTTACCTGAAGTTTTACATTCTCCAAAAGCCCCGGTGCATCAACCTTGAACTTTTTCAACACATAATGTGTCTCTTCGTTGATCTGCCCTGCCCGCTTTGCCACATAATCGTCGCCTGTGAGCTTACGTTTCAGCTCTGCATATGCTATCGCAGAACATATAGAATCCGTATCAGGGTTCTTATGCCCTACTATGTATATTTTTTTTGATCTCTTTGCCATATGTTACTCCTTATAAAGTTGCTACTCAAAGTCTCTAATAGTTAGAGTGCCATTTTTTTTACTTGAAGTCAACCATATTTTTCCTGTCATTATGCTTTTTCCTTTGAACAATAAGTCCGTTATGTGTTATACTGGGAATAGTATATAATCTATGAGAAAGGAACAGAGTACTATGAGTGAAGAATTATTACAGGAAGAAACACAGACCATGGCAGACTTGGAGGAGCATCTTGATGACGCCAATCCGTGGAACCTGGTTACATCTTATATGGAGGATCAAACAGTGCTTCCGGTAAAGATTGAAGGTATTGTAAACGGCGGCGCAATCGCCATGGTCGAAGGCATCCGCGGCTTCATTCCTGCATCCAGATTATCTCTTTCTTATATTGAGAATCTGGAGGACTATCTTTTAAAAGATATCGAAGTCAGAGTAATTGACGTTAATCAGGCTGAGAACCGCCTCGTCCTGTCCGCACGTGAGATTTTAAGAGAAAAGGAGAAAAAAGCCCGCGAAGAAAAGATCGCTAATATCAAAATCGGCAGCGTCTTAACCGGAACCGTAGAAACTCTGCAAAACTACGGCGCATTTATCCGCCTTCCGGATAAACTCTCCGGTCTTGTGCATGTCTCGCAGATCAGTCAAAAGCGGGTAAAATCTCCAAAAGACGTACTCGCTGTAGGCGACGAGGTGACTGTAAAGGTCATCGGTGTAAAAGATGGAAAGATCAGCCTCAGTATGAAAGCTTTGGAAGAAGTAAAAGAAGAACCGGAAGAAAAAGTTGTGATCCCAAAGAGTGAAAATATCGGAACAAGTCTCGGGGAATTATTCAAAGGGATTAAATTATAATTTCGTTCATCAGGGGACGCCCGCCCTGCGGATACATCCGCAGGGCGGGCGTCCTTCTCTTACCCAATCATCTCATCTGCGATCCCTGCGGCTGTTTCCACGCACCTTGTGCAGCAGTTAAGGGGCTGTTTCCCGTTTTCTGTCTTTAAGTCACGGCAGTAGACAGAACCTTGTATTTCTTTAAACTTAGCTGCCGCCTCTCGGAACCTGGCGTAAGTGTCCATCTTAGTTACAAGCGGGTGTTCCATATCTCCGGCGCTGTTTGCCAGACTGATGATCAAAAACATTCCGGTCACTGCTCCGCATGTATCCATAAGGCCTCCCATTCCAAGACCGAAGCCTTCCGTCAGCCGGAAGACATCCTCCTCGGATATCCCCAGTTCTTTACAATATGTACAGGCTACCGCCTGACAGCAGTTATAGCCTTTTTCTACGAAATTATCTACCGCGGTGTGTTTATCTGCTTTCACGACACATCCCTCCAGTCTCCTCTTTTACTTTTTCCAGATTCCTCATCCAGACGTTTACACAGGCATCGCTTGGCATTCTCCAGTCTCCTCTCGGTGACAGAGCCACAGTTCCCACCTTTGGACCATCCGGCAGGCAGGATCTCTTGAACTGTTGGGAAAAGAATCTCCGGCAGAACGTGCAAAGCCACCTGTAGATCGTATCGTCATCATATTCTCCGTCAAAAGCATATTTCGCAAGGCGGTATATCTTCGCCGGCTCATAGCCAAACCGAAGAAAATAATACAGATAGAAGTCATGAAGCTCGTAAGGTCCTACAAGATCTTCTGTTTTCTGGGTTATCTTCCCCTCCTTCGGAGGAAGAAGCTCCGGACTTACCGGCGTATCAAGGACATCATAAAGCACTGCCTTTAATACTTCATCCTCACAGGTGTCTGCATAATAATGAACCAGATGCCTTACAAGTGTTTTCGGCACAGAGGCATTCACCCCATACATGGACATATGATCCCCGTTGTATGTCGCCCATCCAAGCGCCAGTTCGGACATATCCCCGGTTCCAATGACCATACCATTCTCCTGATTGGCAATATCCATAAGAACCTGTGTGCGCTCCCTTGCCTGAGAATTTTCGTAAGTAACGCTGTGATCTTCCATATCATGTCCTATATCTTTAAAATGCTGTGTCACTGACGCGGCAATTGGGACTTCCTTTAGTGTAGCTCCCAGCTTCTCAGACATCTTACATGCATTCTGATATGTTCTGTCCGTCGTTCCGAAACATGGCATCGTAACAGCAATAATACCTTTCCGATCCATTCCAAGGGCGTCAAAAGCTTTTGCCGTCACGAGAAGCGCCAGAGTGGAATCCAGCCCTCCGGAAATCCCTACTACTGCACTTTTCGCACGGGTATGAGAAAGACGCTTCTTAAGCCCCATTGCCTGGATCGCAAGTATCTCTTCACAGCGTTTTGCGCGCTCATCCGGAGAACTCGGAACGAATGGCCTCGAGTAGAAGGTTCTCGTAAGAGTCGTCTCTTCTTTCCTGATCTTAAAAGGTACTCTCACCAACGTATGTCTGTCTGCAGATTGAAATGTCGTATTCTTGCGCCGTTCACTGCCAATCCGCTTAAGGTCGATCTCGGAATAGATCACACCGTTTTCAAATCTATTGGCAGATGCCAGTACCGTTCCATTCTCAGCGATAATATTATGCCCGCCAAACACAAGATCTGTCGTTGACTCGCCTTCTCCCGCATTTGCATAGACATATCCGCAGATCAGCCTGGCTGACTGACCTTCGATCAGGCTCTCTCTATAGGAAGCTTTTCCGATCGTCTCATCACTGGCAGAGCAGTTGACGATCACTGTCGCTCCCTCTCTTGCCGCCTGAATACTCGGCGGTACCGCAGACCACACATCCTCACAGATCTCCGCGGACACAACCAGCTCATCTATGCCTTCTGCTGCAAATAATATCTGTGGTCCAAAAGGAATCTCTTCCCCGTTAAAGTTAAGATTCCTCACCACTGGCGGGCCCTCCCGGAACTGACGCATTTCATAAAACTCCCCGTAGTTCGGAAGAAATGTCTTCGTAGTAAGACCAAGTATACTGCCATGGTTAAATGCCGCCGCTATATTATAGAGTTCCCCGTCTACCGCTAACGGCGCTCCAACAAATATAAGCGCGTCCTGTTCTTGTGTGTGTACGGCTATTTTTTTCAGTGCATCCCTGGCTTCTTCTAAAAGCACATCATGGGTAAACAGATCGCTGCATGTATATCCGGTAACACAGAGTTCCGGAAATACGATAATCTTCGCACCCCTCTTTACTGTCTCGTCAATAAGCTTACAGATCTGTTCTGTATTATATGCTACATCCGCCACGCGGATATCCGGTGTTACTGCCGCAGCCTTTATAAATCCATCTTTCATGGCTCTCCTCCGATTCTCAGGCCATCCGCCTGTTTTATCTGCTTCTTTTGATAATCTTTTTCAAATCCTCTACTGTATAATGATATGCGCTATTGCAGAAATGACACTTTACTTCAATATCTTTTCCTTCCTCGATCATTTCCCGAATATCTTTTTCCCCGATACTTGCAACAGCCTTCTCCACCCGCTCTTTGGAGCAGTTACAGGAAAACTGCGTCGATATCGTATCTGTGATTTCTAATCCGACATTGCCAAGAAGCTCTTCTAACAACTGTTCTGGCGTATACCCCCTGTCAAGAAGCTCTGTTACAGAAGTGACTTTCTTAAGATTCTCCTCAATCTGCGCAATCGTCTCTTCCTGTGCAAAAGGCATCATCTGTATGATAAATCCGCCGGCGCATTTTACCGTGTTATCTTTTTCCATGAGAACGCCTAAGCCCACGGATGAGGGGACCTGCTCTGAGCTTGCAAAATAATACGTAAGGTCTTCTGCAATCTCACTGGTGACAAGCATAGTGTCTCCCACATAAGGCTCTTTTAACCCCATGTCCTTGATCACCTGCATAATGCCGATACCTACCGCACCTGCCACATCAAGCTTACCGTTTTTTGGTGGAAGGATCACATCCGGATTCTCCACATACCCTTTTACATTCGCCTTGCTGTCCGCAGTGACAGTAATTCCGCCTAACGGTCCGTTTCCTTTAATGATCAGCGTAAGAATGTCTGTCTCATTCTTCATCATGCTTCCCATCATAGCGCCGCTGGTAAGCAGTCTTCCAAGTGCTGCAGTGGCAACAGGACTTGTATTGTGGCGGGCTCTTGCTGCCTCCACCAACTCCCTCGTGGTAGCTGAAAATGCGCGCACCTGCCCGTCTGCCGCTGTGGCTCTTACAATATAATCTTTCATCTATCTTCGTTCCTCTCGTATAAAATCTTTTTAGTCTTGCCTTTCACTGTTAGCAACTACTATTTTAGTATGTTTTTCGCTGGATTACAAGGTCTTTCCTCGTTCTCTGGCAACCACGCAGATCCGCTCACTTTTCTCATGAACCGCGTTTTTCGTATAAGCATCATAGGCCGTCACAAATTTGAGTCCCGATTGTTCTACCATAGTCCTGATATTTTCCAGTGTATAGGCTTTTTGATAATGCGTCTCCTGATATTTGCGGTAGAGTTCCTTTTCGTCCTGCTCCCGGATAAATAAGGTCAGTTCATACTCATTAATCCTCTCATCTTCATAATAATAGTTGTCCCATATGAAGCTGCATTCCTCTCTATTCTCCGCAATCGTCTGGTTTCCTAAAACATGCCGATATTTATACTCTGTATTAAAATCAAAGATAAAGATTCCGCCAGGATCCAGATAATTATTCACAAGCCGAAATACCTCTGTTAATTCTTTATCTTCAATAATATAATTTACTGAATCACAGACACTTATCACACCCCGGACTGTTCCGTACAGCTCAAACTCCTGCATATTTTGAAGAAGATAAAGGATGTCATGACCGCTCTCTTCTCTCTTCCTAATAGCGATCTCCAACATTTCTTCCGCATTATCTACACCGATCTTATCATATCCGCGCCTTGCAAAACACTCTGTCATACTTCCAGTCCCACACCCGAGATCCAGAATCAGCCCGTCCGTAATTTCATACTCGCAGAATATTTCTTTAAGGTAGTCTGCCCAAGACGCATAGGGAACATTATCCATGAATGTATCATAAACCTCCGCAAAGCTTGTGTAAGCTTCCATCTATTGACCCTCCATAATCTATAAACTATATACATAGCAATTTTAAAAGTCCCTCGTTGCATAAGCGAAGGACTTTTATTAATTCTGTATTCTATTATACCATCATACAATTTCGTATTGCAATCTTTTATTCGTCTTCCGACTCAATACCTTCTGTCTCTATGATGAACTTTGTACTGCCATCCATCCCTTTCTTAATTCCGGCATAGGATTTATATTCTTTACTCATATCCGACATCGCATCTAATCTGTTCTTTACATTCTGGATATCTCCGTCAAATGCATCTGTAAGCTCGTCAATTCCCTCTTTCTTGAACTTTGACATGCCGTCCGCCAGTTCTTGATTGCCATCTGCAAGGGCATCTGTTCCTTTGATAAGAGTTCCTGTACCGTCATCCAACTGTTTTGCTCCTTTACTAAGTGCCTGTGAGCCGCTATTTAATGCCTTTGCTCCGTCCGCAACCTTGCTTGAGCCATCCGCAAGCTCTTTTACACCGCTGGCAAGCTGTGCTCCGCCTTCTTTTAGCTGTGTCGTTCCAAGATTCAGCGCATCATTTTGTGACGCTAAAGCTGATGCTCCCTGATATAACTGGGATGCACCTGCTGTCAGGCTGCTGGCGCCTGTTTTTGCTGTTCCCAGTCCCTGTTCTAATTGCTGTAATCCACCATACACACCGGAAGCTCCATCAGAAAGCGTTCCCATTGCTCCGGAAACTCCTGAGACAGCCTGTGCCGCTGCCTGAACTTTCTTCTTCGCCTCCTGAAATTCACTTTCATCCCCGACGTCTACAGAAGCCTTTGCTGTCTGTTCTTCTTTTGAGACATTAACATCATACTCCTGAGCCTTATCAACTGCACTGGCAATTACAGATTTCACTTCGTCAATCTCTTCTTCATCAAGACCCTTTGCCCTCAGATCTGATACCGCTTCATTAACTAAAGCATCTTTTCCATGGGAAAATGTAACATTTGCCTCTGCTTCCGCTTTGGCTGTTGCCGTATCAGAAGCTGTTGTATTTCCCAGCTTATCCATCGCATCTTTTGCCTCATTCAATGCAGCAGATGCCTGAGATACTGCATTCTTCGCATCAGCAGTTCCCTTTGACAGACTTCCTGCTCCGGGTACAAGCTGACTACTTACAGATTCCTTTGCCGAACCGATCCCTTTCTCTAACTCCTGCGCTCCGCCATACACAGTCTTACTTCCATCTCTCAGAGCGACTACCCCTGATGTATACTGTGATACACCTGCTGCCAGACTGTTCACACCTTTGATAAGATCTCCACTTTTATCATTCAGCATTCCCACTCCGTCCGCAACTGTCTTGCTGCCATCGGCAAGTACTTTAGATCCATCGGCAAGCTCACTGGAGCCATCCTTCAGAGCCTTGGTGCCGTCCTTCAGCTCTTTAGAACCGTCAGAGAGTTCCTTTGCTCCGTCTGCCGCGTCCTGTGAACCGTCAACAAGCTTTTCTGCTGCATCCTCAAGATCATCAAGAGAATCTTCCAGATCATCAAAGCTGTCCACATCATCAAGGTTGAATTCATCCATGATCTCCGCTGATGCCATAGTAACTGTAGGTCCAACGGTCGCCTTTTTTACATCTGCGGTAATCTTCACACTGTCGGGAATATCAATATCAAAATCTTCATCATCAAGATCCAGATTCTCCTCAAGTCCCGGAAAACCTATACCGACAACAATATTCTTATCTCCATCAGAGATTACCTTTCCGTTATCAACCTCAACATTGGTATATTCATCTGTAGAGAGCATCATCGCCGTTACCATTGTGAATGGAACATACATCTCTTCCTCTTTTTCATTAACCTTTACTTTCTTTTTGGAATGGTTGGAATAGTCAATCTTAATCTCAACCTTTCCGCTCTTACCGTCAAGCTCTTCTGCTGAAATTGCTTTTCCGTCAAGCTTATAGGAAACCTTTACGCCTACCGGAAGCTCTTCCTTTGTAGTTCCCTGATAGTAAATATCCTCGCCTTCAGACTTCCATATCAATGCATTTTCGCTTCCCTGAGTAAATGTTTCTTCTCCTTTTACATTTTTAATATCGCTCAGACCGCTTTCATCGCTAAGGTTGCCTTTGCCCGGATTTTTTAGCCATTCTGTTACTGTTGTCTCTGTAACCTTTCCTGACGGATCAGCCTTGATATATACGGATTCTTCCTTGAAAGTTTTTCCATCAGAAGTGTCCTTACTGTCATCCTCTTTCAGTACATCTTTTGCAGTTTCCTCCAGTGTCTCCACTTCTTTGTCCTCTGCCTTTACTTCATTCATGGCATTTTTCTCACAGCCGTAAGTTCCCGCAAGACCTGCTCCGCCTACAACCAATGCCATAGAGCCGGCTAATACTCTTTTTTTCATATCATTTTTCATGAAACATACCTCCTAATTACCTTGGGTAGTGTCAA
>CAZNXL010000046.1:0-10181 GCA_964577075.1 uncultured Dorea sp.
TCTTCATAATCTTTTCTAAATTGGTGATGTTTCCTGTTTATGATATAATCCTTTTACACCTTGCTCATTGTTGACCACCATATCCTTTCAAATAAGACAATTCTGTCTGCTGCACCACAAGATAATCATAAGTTTTTTCTCGTTGACATTACAAGAAATTAGTTATATTATTGTAGACAAAAATTATCTTTTTTCCAGGAGGTAAGACATGATCATCCATCAGACACATAATTCGCTGGGGAACCACAACTACAATGCATTTTTTTATGAGAACTGTGAATGGTTCTGTCATTTCCACAAGAACTATGAGCTTATTTACGTATTGAGAGGCGAGGTGGAACTCACTCTGAATCACAATGTTTTCCTATTGAAGGAACATGATTTTGCTCTGATTTTTCCAAATGAATTTCATGCTTACCACACACCGGATCATTCTTATGCATGGGTGGGGGTGTTTTCTGCTGATTTTGTGGGTGAATTTGCAAAACTGGTTGATACAAAACGCACGCGAAATCCCATCTTTACATGTGAACCGCAGATCAGTAAGTTCCTTCAGAATTATTTGATCACAGATGCGACGCCGGATACATTTATCCTGAAATCCGCCCTCTATGCGGTATGCAGAGAATTTCTCGAAAAGGCGACGCTGTACGATGCAGAAAAGGAAAAGAGTTTTATTTACGATATTATCTCTTATATGGAGCAAAATTTCCAAAATGACTTTACTTTGGCAACGATTGCAGAGGCTTTGGGTTACGAATACCATTATCTCAGCAGGCAGTTTCATCATTATTTTCATATGAATTTTAAGGAGCTTTTGAATATTTACCGGACTGATTATGCAATGGATCAATTAACCCATACGGATGCCAGTATTACGGATATTGCCCACGCTGCCGGATTCCAGACGGTGCGCACGTTTAATCGGGTCTTTTTAAAGCAGACCGGAATGACACCTTCTGAATTTAAGAGGACATAACAGTTTTCCTTTTTCATTGCTATCTTTAGCCAAACATGGTATATTATTGGTAAGTGTTTTTGTGATTTTATACAAAAAGTCTTAATAATGAATAGTAGGAGTGGTCGAGATGTATCAGGAAGAGTACAGGCGTTGGATGGCAGCAGATTTGGAGGATGCAGATCTTAAGCCGGAATTATCTAAAATTGAAGGAAATGATGATGAGATCAGGGATCGTTTCGCTGTTGCGCTGAAGTTTGGAACAGCCGGACTTCGCGGAGTGTTAGGGGCAGGAACGAATCGTATGAATATTTATGTTGTACGGCAGGCGACACAGGGACTTGCTAACTGGGTAAAGACGCAGGGCGGCAATCAGACCGTGGCGATCAGCTATGACAGTCGTTTGAAGAGCGATGTATTTGCGAAGACGGCAGCGGGTGTTTTGGCAGCGAATGGAATCAATGTCAGAATTTATGACGCACTGATGCCGGTACCGGCTCTTTCCTTTGCAACGCGCTATTATGAATGCAACGCCGGTATCATGGTTACAGCGTCGCACAATCCGGCAAAATACAATGGATATAAGGCATATGGACCGGATGGATGCCAGATGACAGATGATGCGGCAGCTATTGTGTACGCGGAGATCCAGAAGACAGATGTGCTTACGGGCGCAGAGTATATTTCTTTTGCAGAGGGTGTTGAAAAAGGTCTGATCCGTTTTGTTGGAGATGATTGTAAGAAAGCGCTTTACGAGGCGATTGAATCCCGTCAGGTTCGTCCGGGCCTTTGCAGGGACGCAGGACTCAAGCTGGTATACAGTCCGTTAAACGGAGCGGGACTTGTGCCGGTAACACAGGTACTTAAGGATATTGGTATTACAGATATTACGATCGTTCCGGACCAGGAGTATCCGAACGGATACTTTACAACCTGCAGTTATCCGAATCCGGAGATTTTTGAGGCATTGGAACAGGGACTTAAGCTGGCAGAGAAGACAGATGCCGACCTTATGCTGGCAACGGATCCTGATGCAGACCGAGTGGGTATCGCTATAAAGTGTCCAGACGGCACTTATGAGCTGGTAAGCGGTAATGAAGTAGGAGTATTGCTCCTTGATTATATCTGCGCCGGACGTATTGAGAAGGGAACGATGCCGGAACGTGCAGTTGCAGTTAAGTCTATCGTATCCACACCATTAGCGGATGCGATTGCAGAGCATTATGGCGTGGAACTTCGGAATGTTTTGACCGGATTTAAGTGGATCGGAGATCAGATCGCACAGTTGGAGGCAGATGGAGAGGTTGACCGCTTTATCTTTGGATTTGAGGAAAGCTACGGATATCTGGCTGGTCCATATGTACGTGATAAAGATGCGGTTATCGGTTCTATGCTGATCTGTGAGATGGCTGCATATTACAGAAGCATCGGAAGTTCCCTGAAGCAGAGAATGGAAGAGATCTATGCGCAGTATGGACGCTACCTTAACAAAGTAGACAGCTTTGAATTCCCGGGACTCAGCGGTATGGATAAGATGGCAGGCATCATGGAAGGGCTTCGCAATGATCCGCCGACAGATATCGCAGGCCTTAAGGTTACGAAGGCAGTAGATTACATGAAACCGGAGGAGACAGGGCTTCCGGCAGCTAATGTACTCATCTACACACTGGAAGGCGGAGCGACTGTAATCGTACGTCCGTCCGGGACAGAACCGAAGATCAAGACATATTTTACAACTCTTGGAAAAGATCTTGCAGAAGCGCAGGCTCAGAAGGATAAGCTGGCGGAAGCGCTGAAGCCAATACTTGCATAATTAATTAGATAAGTGGACGAAAGGGCCGTCACAAACAGGAGAGGATTTTCCGGTTTGTGATGGTTTTGTGTATTTATTAGTGGATCATAAATAATAATACAAAAGAGAATCATTGCGTAAGAGTCCTTACATAAAACAGGTGAAGAATATGAAAAATGTTAATCATAACGCGATAGAAACACACAGCCGCATGGCTCCCACAGCAAAAATCAGCGGATTTTATGTGCGTCAGGGAATGTTCGAGGCGAATGGGGCAACGGCGCTTCCGACGGGAGTGAATTTTACAGTACATACACATTATGGTACTTCCTGCGATCTGCTATTGTTCCACAATGGGGAGGAAGAGCCGTATGCAGTTTTGCCTTTCCCTGAGTCCTTTAAGATCGGGGATGTCTATTCCATGATCGTATTCGGACTTGATATCGAGAAGTTTGAGTATGCTTATCGCATAGATGGTCCGTACTGGCCGGAGAGAGGTCATATATTTGACAAAAATGAAGTCCTTTTGGATCCCTATGCGAAAGCAGTTGTAGGTCAGCATATCTGGGGCAGACATGAAAAAGGGGCATATCACGCCAGAGTCGTTGAAGATAGGTTTGACTGGGGGAATATGAAACAGTCTACCAGGGCAATGAGCGATCTGATCATTTATGAGCTTCATGTGAGAGGATTTACACAGAATCCAAATTCAAATGTAAAAAACAGAGGAACATTTTCCGGTTTAAAAGAGAAGATCCCTTATCTTAAAGAGCTGGGGATCAATGCGATAGAGCTGATGCCGATCTTTGAATTTGATGAGTGTATGAATGCCAGAGAGGTGGATGGAGAGCGGCTTTTAGAATATTGGGGATATAACACGGTCGGCTTTTTTGCTCCGAACTCCAGCTATGCTGCTTCCCTGGAACTTAATCAGGAGGGAACGGAGCTCAAAGAACTGATCCGGGAGCTGCATTATAATGGGATAGAAGTTATTCTGGACGTGGTCTTTAACCATACTGCGGAAGGCAACGAGAATGGTCCGTTTTTCAGTTTCAAGGGATATGATAACAGGATTTATTATATCCTGACTCCGGATGGCAATTATTATAATTTCAGCGGATGCGGTAATACGCTGAACTGCAATCACCCTATTGTACAGAAGATGATTCTGGAATGTTTGAGATATTGGACGATCAATTACAGAGTGGACGGATTCCGCTTTGATCTTGCCAGTATTCTGGGAAGGAACGAGGACGGCTCCCCGATGAATAATCCGCCGCTTCTTAGAAGCCTCGCGTATGATCCGGTACTGAGTAACGTGAAGCTTATTGCGGAAGCGTGGGATGCCGGCGGGATGTACCAGGTAGGAAGATTCCCTGCCAGTAAAAGGTGGGCAGAATGGAACGGAAGATACCGCGATGCAGTAAGGGGATATCTCAAAGGAGAGAATTGGAATGCATATACGGCGGCTTGGAGTATCTGCGGATCGGGAGACCTGTATGGGGGATTTGCTCCGGATTATGACGGCAACTATGCAGGATATGACTCTTGTGTAAATTTTCTTACCTGTCATGACGGATTTACTCTGTATGATCTTTATTCGTATAATGAAAAGCATAATGAAAAAAACGGATGGAACAACACGGATGGTTCCAATGATAATCACAGCTGGAACTGCGGGGCAGAAGGGGATAGCGATGATCCGGAGGTGCTGAAACTCAGATATAGGATGATCCGCAATGCCTGTGCTGTGTTATTGTGCAGCAGAGGGACTCCGATGTTTCTTGCAGGTGACGAATTTGGCAATACACAGTTTGGCAATAACAACAGCTATTGTCAGGACAATGAGACTTCATGGCTGGACTGGAGCCTTCTGGATAAGAACAGGGATTTGTTTGAATTTTTTAAATTTATGATACAATACCGCAAAAAACATCCTATCATCAGTAAACGACTTCCGGATGCGGTATGCGGAATGGACACCCTTCAGTGCCATGACGCAGACACGGAAAAGGTCAGTGATCTTGACCCTATGATGAGGACTTTTGCGATAAGTTTTGCAGGATATGACAGAGGGAAAAGAAAAGATGATTTAGTTTATCTGGTACTCAATACTTATTGGGAGGATGTAAAGGTAACTCTTCCCAACCTGCATGCAAAAGGAGAGTGGTATCTTAGCGTCAACACGTATGGGGACGGAGCGGGAAGATGCTGCTATTCTGAAGGGCAGGAGATACGGGTCGAGAACAAGTTTGTTATGAAGCCGCGTTCTGTCGCAATCTTCACGGGAAGACCATTTTAAAAGATTTGAGTATCTCTCTGGCTATTTTTTTAATGTGATAAGAGCAAAAAGAGAGTTTAAATGTAAACTCTCTTTTTCTCTCTTATAATGTTAAATCACATCATAACGCTTTACATAGCTTGGTGTATCCGCATTTGCCACAACTTCCTTTACCTTCGTGATCTTTGCGTTGCGGTCAATAACAAGATTCTCCGCATGAACATCTTCGCCGATCGTAACATTTGAAAGGATGACACAGTTTTTGACATTAGCGCCTTTCTTAATTGTGCAGCCTCGTCCAATTACAGAATTCTCGATGGTACCTTCAATCAGGCATCCATTAGAGATCACAGAATTGATCGCGCTTCCCTCTTCAGAGTAATGAGTAGGACTGGAATCATTAGTACGCGTATATATCGGCCAGTTTGGGTCGAACAATGATGTTGCCGTATCAAAGCTGATCAATGACAGATTTGCATCATAGTAACTCTTAAAGTCCGTAATAGAAGCAAAGTAGCCGCGGTGTGATACGCCGCGCACATCCAGTTCACCACATTCACTGTTAACGATATCAGCCAGGGTATAGAGAGAAGAAGTTTTCTTTGCCTTTTTAATAAGGTCAATAAAAATTTCTTTCTTCATTACATAGGTATCCATGAAAATATTGCGGTTTTTAGCATTTCCGCGGTTTTTCTCAATGGAAAGGACGCCCTTTTGTCTGTTCAGATTAATGGTATCACAGTTTAAGTATGCTTCTTTGGCATTGTCCACAGAATGATATAAAAGTGTAATATCTGCACCGGAGTCAATATGGGTATCCAGCAGAGTCTTATAGTTCTGCGCATATACCATGTAGCTTGGAGCGATAATTACATATGGCTTATCCACATGTTCTATGCTTTCCAGATTTTCCATATACGCAGCAATGTCGTTATTATACATATCATGGTCCGTCAAGTTCTCGGAGAACAGTATATGAAGCTTACCGCGCTTAGAGTTAATGTTATAATGACGGCCAGAACCTAAGTGCTCGATCAAAGAGCGAGGTTTGGAGTTTACATATATTTGAATATGGTCCATACCGCTATTGCTCATATTAGAGATTGGGAAGTCAACGATGCGGTATCTTCCGAGAAATGAAAATGCTGCGGCCGGGCGGTAATTGTGAAGTCCTTCTACCCAGATGTGATTTCCTGCGAAGCTTACAATTCCTAATGCATCACACATATTACTCTACCCCCTTTATGCGTTTTGCAACGAGCTCGATATGCTCGCTGTCGGCGCTTCCGACGATTGCGCCCCTGCCTACTTTTACGTCATTGGCGATCAAAGCGCGCGTAACAACTGCGTCTTCTTCGACTTCAACGCCAGGCATCAATACACTGTCGATGATCTTTGCACCCTTCCCGACTTTGGCGCCTGTAAACAGAACGGAATTTTTTACTTCTCCATTTACGACACAGCCCTGCGTGATATATGCGCGTTCAATATCCGCATCAGGTCCGAGGTATTGTGGAAGGGTAGTAACGTCTTCGGTATAGATCTTCCATGACGGATCGCTCAAATCAAGATCATTCTTAGAATCCAGAAGATCCATATTAGCTTCCCAGAGAGAATCGATTGTTCCGACATCTTTCCAGTAACCTTTGAACTTATAAGCAACAAGCTTACGGTTGTCAGCAAGAAGAGCGGGGATAATATCCTTACCGAAGTCATGACTGGAATCAGGATCTTTCATATCCGTAATGAGCATCTTGCGGAGTGTCTTCCAGTTGAAGATATAGATCCCCATCGAAGCGAGGTTGCTCTTCGGATGTTCCGGCTTTTCCTCAAATTCAATGATCTCTCCCTCTTCATTAGTGTTCATAATACCGAAACGGCTTGCCTCTTTTTTCGGTACTTCAATAACTGCAATCGTCGCATCTGCATTGCATTCATTGTGGTAATCAAGCATTTTAGCATAATTCATCTTATAGATGTGATCACCGGATAGAACCAGTAAGTGGTCCGGAGAATAGGAATCAATAAAGTCAATATTCTGTGTGATCGCATCTGCAGTTCCACGATAAACATCCAGATTGGCATCTGCCTTTTCACGTGGCGGTAAGACAAATACACCACTGTTTTTGGCATCCAGTCCCCAACGACCGCCTGCAGCCACATAGCTGTTCAAAAGAACGGATTCGTACTGTGTAAGAACACCTACAATATCAATTCCACTATTTGCGCAGTTGCTTAAGGGGAAGTCAACAATACGGTATTTTCCGCCATATGAAACAGCCGGTTTCGCAACTTTGCTGGTCAGATCATGAAGTCGGCTTCCGCGACCGCCAGCTAAGATCATTGCTAACATGTTATTTTGTTTCATAGCGAGTCCTCTCTTTCATTGTGTTAATTTATATTATACAATCTATCGCATAAACTTTCCATATTTTTGAATAAAAAAACAATATTTATTGTAAAAAAATCACAGAAGAATCGAAAAAAATTTACGTTCACCTGATAAAATTTAACAAAAATTGATTTTTTCCATGAAGATATCTCAGGAAAAGAGATTTCCTTAAAGAGTTTTTATGTAGTATAATAGAGTAAGAAATAATATTGGAGGCAGAAGTTTTATGACCGGTACAGAGAGAAGAGAAGATATTGTCCGCCGGATTCAGGATAGCAGGGTACCCGTGTCCGGGAAAAAACTGGCGGCATTCTATGAAGTCAGCAGACAGGTTATTGTGCAGGATATAGCGTTGATCCGTGCGGCAGGCTATGATATTATATCTACCAACCGGGGGTATATATTAAATGTCCCCAAGGCGGTAAGCCGTATACTGAAGGTTCAGCACACAGATGAGCAGTTGGAAGAAGAATTATGTGCGGTTGTTGATCTTGGAGGCTGTGTTGAATCTGTTATTATCAATCACAAGGTATATGGGAGAATGGAGGCGGCGCTCCATATCAATTCCCGGAGAAAAGTGAAAGAGTTCCTTGATGATATCAATAACGGAAAGTCGAGTCCTCTGAAGAATATCACATCTAATTACCACTATCATTGTATCAGCGCAGACAATGAGACAACGTTGGATTTGATAGAAGACGCATTAAGGGAGAAAAAATTTCTGATCGAAAGGTAAATGGTCAATTCCGTATTGGCAAAAAGGAGGGATCTGTATGGCAGCTCAAAAAATTATTACTATTGGACGTCAGTTTGGAAGCGGTGGTCACGAGATAGGAAATCTCCTGGCAACACGGCTGGATATTCCGCTCTATGACAATAATCTGGTTCGCATGGTGGCAAAGAAGCTTGACATCAGGGAGCAGACAGCTCAGGCTGTCGATGAAACGACATTGAATGGTTTCCTGTCAGGATATACCTTGCCGCATGTGGAATATTCCCCGGATATTAATGAAGCAGAGGTTACGCAGCCGCTTAACGAACAGGTTTTTCAATTACAGACAGAGATCATTCGCAAGTTTGCAGACCGCGGCCCATGTGTAATTGTGGGAAGATGTGCTGATTATGTTCTCAGAGATTACGAGAACTGTATCGGAGTATTTATCTGTGCTGACATGGAAGATCGTATAGAAAGGATTGCTAAGCGGTATGATATGTCTGAGAGAAAAGCGGCGGATAAGATCAAAAAGATTGACCGTGAGCGGAAAAATTATTATGAGTCCCACACCGGACGGGAGTGGGGAAGCACAGATACTCATCAGATCATTTTAAATGTCAGCAGACTTGGCATGGAAAAAGCAGTAGATGTGCTGGAAATGATTTATAAAGCATAGGGGCTTGTTATTGTATGGAAGTATTAAAAGATATTATTCTGGATACCGCATTGGATTGTCTGAAGATGCTGCCGTTTTTATTTGCAGCATTTCTTCTCATAGAGGCGCTGGAACACTATTCGGGGGAAGTTGTTGAAAAGATACTAAAGAGGGTGGGAAAGTCAGGACCTATAGTGGGAGCAATCGCCGGATGTATACCACAATGTGGATTCTCGGTAATGGCAGCCAATCTTTACGCAGGAGGGATCATATCTCTTGGTACGTTGATGGCAGTATTTCTTGCAACATCGGATGAGGCAATATTGATCATATTGAGTGATCCGTATAAGATCGGAAAGATTGGATCGCTTCTTGCGGTGAAAATATTGATCGCGGTGACGGCAGGGTATGTGACAGATCTCTTTTTGAAAAACAAGGTGGGAACTGAGAAAGTAAGCGGAGGTCTGTGTGACCATTGCGGCTGCCATGAGGAGCATGCAGGGATCATAGTTCCGGCATGGCGCCATACATGGAAAATATTTGTGTATATTTTGATATTTACGGGAATTTTGAACCTCTGTATCGAATGGCTGGGAATGGAAACATTGTCGGAAGTGCTGCTTGGAGATACGATCTTTCAGCCGGTGGCCGCGGCAGTGATCGGAATGATTCCGAACTGTGCAGCATCTGTGATTTTGACGCAATTATATTTGAATGGAGCTATTTCTTTTGCGTCCGTCATCGCCGGCCTTTGTACAGGCGCAGGTGCGGGTCTGATTGTTCTTTTTAGGGTAAATTGTCAAAAAAAAGAAAATGTTAAAATTGCAGGATTGCTGTTTATTTTTGCAATTGTATCCGGCATCGCCTTGGAATATATAGGCAATTTCCTTAGATTTTAGGCTGGTTTGTGCGTTTTTTAAGGCAAAACAATGGTATTTTGTCAGAGAATTGCTTTTTTTTGAAGATGTGATATAATGTCACGGAAGCAACCAGACTCATAATGAAACGAGGAGGATTAAATTATGGCTACAAAAAAAGTGACAACAAAGACAAATGATACTGTAAAAGGAAAAACAGTTGCAAAAAAAGAAATGAAAGTAAAAACGATTGTTGAGTATTACGGAAAACAGGTGGAAGAAAAGGATATCATCGCCGATGTTAAGAGGGTTTGGACAAAGTCCGGTAAGAAGGTTGGGGATATCAGGACAATGGAACTGTACATAAAGCCGGAAGAGGCAGCAGTTTATTATGTGATCAACGGCACGGAGGCAGGCGCAGTTGCATTTTAGCTGACAGGTGTTAAAAGATCGGAAACAGGGAATGCATTCTTTGATAAGGCGTTTCCCTGTTTTTTTTATAATATAATCGATATACATATCTTTTAGTGC
>CAZNXL010000047.1:0-9889 GCA_964577075.1 uncultured Dorea sp.
TGCTATAGCGGATTGCAGGTACAAGGTACCGCTAACACCCCGGCTGCACGAGTCTTAATTTTAGCGTATTTTGATCAAAATGTCAATCAGATGCAGGGTATTTTTCGCTTTACTTTCGCTTTGATAATCATAAATTACTTGCTTTTTGTGAAAAAAGTGGGACAATAATAAACATATACAGGAATGGAGATGATGTTATGAATGAATATGTAATCAGTTGCTGCTCTACAGCAGATCTTACAAAAGAGCATTTTGAGAGAAGAAGTATACAATATATCTGCTTTCATTATGAAATGGACGGGATCACATATAACGATGATCTGGGGGAATCCATACCGTACGATGAATTCTACAGACGGATGGCGGAAGGCGCGGATACGAAGACCTCACAGATAAATGCGGAGGAATACAGGGAGTATTTTGAAAAATTTCTGGCGCAGGGAAAGGATATCCTGCATGTCTGTCTCTCGTCGGGGATATCCGGGACTATCAATTCCGCGGTAATAGCCAGAGATAATCTGTCGGAGAAATATCCGGACAGAAAGATCTGCCTGATAGATTCCCTCGCGGCATCGTCAGGATATGGACTTTTGATGGATAAACTGGCTGATTTAAGAGATGAAGGGAAGACATTGGAGGAAGTCAGGGATTTTGCCGAAGTACAGAAATATCATGTGCATCACTGGTTTTTCTCTACTGACCTTACCTTTTATATCCGCGGAGGGAGAATCTCAAAAACATCGGGAATCATCGGGACAGCGCTCGGGATCTGCCCGTTATTGAATGTGAATGACGAAGGAAAGCTGATCCCCCGTGAAAAGATCCGGGGAAAGAAAAAAGTCATCCGGCGTACCTTTGAAAAGATGAAAGAGCATGCAAAGGACGGCCCGGATTATTCAGAAAAATGCTATATATGCCATTCGGCCAGTCTCGCGGATGCGAAGCAGCTGGCAGGCCTTGTCGAAGAGGCGTTTCCAAAGCTTCATGGAAAGGTTGAGATCTGTAATATCGGGACGACGATCGGAAGTCATACCGGTCCGGGAACGGTTGCGCTCTTCTTCTGGGGAGATAAAAGGACAGACTGACAGTGGGAAAGCATGAATACCACGGAGGGAGAAAGGAAAACATGAGGATTCTGCTTGTCGCAATCAATGCAAAGTATATACATTCCAATCTTGCAGTATACAGTCTGCGCGCTTATGCGAAGAAGCGCTTATGTGGAAAGAATCTCATGATTGAGATCGCAG
This sequence comes from uncultured Dorea sp., assembly GCA_964577075.1. Taxonomy (GTDB): domain Bacteria; phylum Bacillota; class Clostridia; order Lachnospirales; family Lachnospiraceae; genus MD308. Next base: position 1,248 of record CAZNXL010000047.1, read on the forward strand.
AGTATACGATCAATCAGCAGCAGGATGATATTTTAAGGGATATCTATGAGCACGACGCAGATATGGTCTGCTTTTCCTGCTATATCTGGAATTTGTCTTATGTCGAGATGCTCGTACGTGAACTGGGGAAAATATGTCCGAAGACAACCTTGTGGCTGGGCGGACCGGAAGTCTCTTATGACGCTTCGGATGTGCTGCTGCGGCTTCCGGCGGTAAAAGGCGTGATGAAAGGGGAGGGAGAACGCACATTTGCAGAGCTGTGCAGATACTATGCAGGCGCCGGCGGATCAAAGCTTCAGGATATTGCGGGCATTACTTTTCGCGAGTCCGGAGGAACGATCCGGGAGAATCCATGGAGAGAACCGATGGATCTCAGCGAAGTTCCGTTTGTATATGATGATATGAAGGATTTCGCGCATAAGATCATCTATTACGAGACAAGCAGAGGGTGTCCGTTCTCGTGCAGTTACTGTCTTTCTTCTATAGATAAGCGTCTTAGATTCCGCGACATTGATCTGGTGAAAGAGGAACTTCAGTTTTTCCTGGATCAGAAAGTGCCGCAGGTAAAGTTTGTAGACCGCACATTTAATTGTAAGCATGAACATGCAATGGCGATCTGGAAATATATTGCAGAACATGACAATGGGATCACGAATTTTCATTTTGAAATATCAGCAGATCTTCTGAATGAGGAAGAACTGAGCCTGTTGGGGACGCTGCGCCCCGGGCTGGTCCAGTTAGAGATCGGGGTTCAGTCCACGAATGACAAAACAATCCGGGAGATCCACAGAACGATGGATTTTGAGAGACTTTCACGGATTGTAAAGAGAATGGAAGGCAGGAAGAATATCCGCCAGCATCTTGATCTGATCGCAGGGCTTCCGTTTGAAGATATCGAAAGCTTTGCAAAGTCCTTTGACGATGTCTACGCGCTCAGGCCCCATCAGCTTCAATTGGGTTTTCTGAAAGTGCTAAAGGGATCTTATATGGAAGAAAAGAAGGAGGACTACGGGCTGATATATAAAAGCGCGCCGCCCTATGAGGTCCTTTTTACAAAGTGGCTCTCCTATGAAGACGTGCTGAAGCTGAAAGGTATTGAGGAGATGGTGGAGATATATTATAACAGCGGACAGTTTGAGCATACCTTAAATGAACTTAAGAAGGAGCATGATTCGGCATATCACATGTATGAAAAACTGTGGGGTTACTATCAAACCCACGGTCTTCATGACGTTCAGCATAAAAGAAGCGCAAGATATGAGATATTGCTGGATTTTGTAAAGGAGGACGAAAGGCTTAAGGAGAGGGCAGGATATTACAGAGAGCTTTTAACTTATGATTATTATCTGAGAGAGAACGCCAGGACGCGTCCGGCATTTGCAGGAGATAATCCTATGGAAAAAGAAGAAGTGAGAAGGTTCTATGAGGAGGAAGAAAAAGAATACAAATATCTCAGGGGTTATGAGGGATATGATAAGAATCAGCTTCGCAGGATGACGCATCTGGAGAGATTTTCACACCTGAATATGACGGTACTTTTTGATTATATGCACAGGAACCCGGTTGATCAGGAAGCGAAAAGTTATAAGATAGACACATTTTTTATTGCAAAGCAGAGGCAGAGAGTATAAAATATGGGTATATTTTCGGAAGAAGGTAACAGATATGAATTTCAATAATCCAAAGACAAGAAGATTAATTGCGATCATAGTTATGGTAGTAATTGCTGCAATGGTTGCAACGACGATATTACCGGCGCTTTAAGAGGAATGAAAGTAAAGTATGGAAGAAAAAAGGAGAAGAACGAACAGCCGGCATCAGAGGAATATACGGCGGATACGCCGCAGACGCCGGAGGATGAGGATCCTTTTTGGATTGGGCCTTTGCTGCGCAGTACTGATCCTTGGGATCATATATATATTATTTCAAAGAACGGTATCCGCCTATCCGGAAGGAGAGATTTTTGATAATATTTATATCGGTTCCGTCAATGTATCGGGAATGACGAAGAAAGAAGCGTTAGACACTATGGAAGAGCGTCTGGAGGAGTGTCTTCAGGCGAAGGTGACGATGCAGGTGGGAAAAGAGTCTGCAAAGGTATCTCTTAAGAAGTTCGGCCTTGAATACAAGGATATGGAAAAGAAGGTCAATACCGCTTATAATTACGGAAAGAGCGGAAGTCTTTGGAAAAGGTACTGGAGATTGCGAAAGCTTAAAAAAGAGAAGCTGAAACTGAAAGAAAGCTACGTGCTCTCCGAAAAGAAGGCGGTAAAGGTTATCAGGAAAAAGGCTGTTCCGCTGGCGGATCACGCGGTAAATGCAACGATGGTAAGATCCGGAGATGATTTTCAGATCACAGAGGCGAAGAAGGGCGTGACCGTCAATGTCGAGAAGTCGCTTGCGTCTATCCGGAAGAAGCTTAACCAAAACTGGGACTGTAAGGATATTACAGTTAAGATGACGATGGAGGAGGAGAATCCCACGGTCACCAAAGAGGATCTGGAGACGGTCACTGATCAATTAGGGTCGTATTCTACGGATGCCGGAGGCGGAGAGAGACTTCAGAACTTAAAGACCGGAGCGGAAAAGCTTAACGGAACTATACTGGCGCCGGGAGAAGAGATCTCGGTCCGCGATGTGACAGCGCCTTATGATGCGGAACATGGCTATGTGGCGGCAGACTCCTATGAGAACGGGCGCGTGGTAGAAACTTACGGCGGGGGCATCTGTCAGGTGTCTACAACACTTTATAACGCAGTTCTGTATGCGGAGCTTGAAGTGACAGAAAGGCATCCGCACTCTATGCTGGTGGCATACATAGACCCTTCAAGGGATGCGGCGATTGCCGGAGATGTGAAGGATCTGAAATTTAAAAATAATTATGATACGCCGATATTTATAGAAGGCGGGATTGATGATCGTGATCAGCTGACATTCACCATATACGGAAAAGACACAAGAAAAAAGGGCAGGACTGTAGAATACGAAAGCGAGACAACGGCCACAGAAGAGTATGAAAATACGTACGAGGAGGATTCTTCGGCGCCGCTTGGATCTATTGAATATTCGGGAAGCCCTCATACCGGGAAGAGCGCCCGGCTGTGGAAGATTGTCAAACAGGACGGAAAGGAAGTAAGCCGCGACGTGATCAACGAGAGTGTTTATCAGAAGTCAGATCAGATTATCCTGGTAGGGACGGCTTCGGATAACGGTACGGCATCCGGCATTGTGAGCGGCGCAATAGCGACGCAGGACGGCAGTAAGATCAATGCGGCTATTGAAAAAGCGCAGGCGCTGGAATAGATACAGATGAAGGGAAGAGGCAGCATGAAGTTAAGGACAGAGAGAGGATTACATCTGTGTGAGACGTCAACTGTATACGGACAGTCGGAATATATCGGAATTCACGCACTTGCAGCCGCCGCAAATTCTCTTGCGGCGGCAGGTGCTTCATGTCTGGGAGCGGGGATAAGAATCGATTATCCTGTTCGTGAAAATAAATCCGGCATTTATCAGATGGAAAAGAATATGAAAAAGGTCTGTAAGGAGAGAAAGATCAGGCTTTTAAAGTCCGCTCTTCATGCCAATCCGATGCTTGGAGTTCCGGCAGTGACCGTCACGGCTATCGCAGGGATCCTGCAAAGCGGAGAAGAGCAGGCGGATGTCAAAAAGACCTATGCAGGATATGATATCGTTCTTAGCGGTTGTATTGGTACAGATGGAATGGTGCAGATCGCACAGGAGCGCCGGAAAGAACTGGAAGAGCGTTTCGCTCCCTCATTTATCAGGCAGATCATGTCACACAGGACAGAGATTTTTGCCGGGAGGGAGCTCAAGAGAGCAGGAGAGATGGAGGTATCCGTTATCCGCCAGATCACGGAGGGCGGTATCTTTGCGGCGCTGTGGAACCTGGCGAAGGAACTGGGGACAGGGCTTGAACTTGATATGAAACAATTTTCAATCCTGCAGGAGACTGTGGAAGTGTGCGAGCATTTTCGGATCAATCCTTATCAGCTCGCTTCTGCGGGAAGTTTTCTGATGCTTACGGAGAACGGAGAAGAGCTTGCAGATGCACTGAAAGCGGAACATGTGCAGGCGGCGCTGATCGGCAGGACGACAGATCACAAAGATAAGATCATCCAAAACGGGGAGGACGTTCGCTTCATTGACCGTCCGGCGCCGGATGAGATATTTAAAATCTATACAGGAAGGGGTAACTAAGGTGAATGACATAAGAAAACAGATTTTAAGTTATTTAGAGAAGAACAGCCGGGTTGATTTAGGTGAACTGGGAGTTCTGCTGGGTGTTGACGAGGTTACGATCGCAAATGAGATGGCAGCCATGGAAAAGGAGAAGATCATCTGCGGCTATCACACGCTGATCAACTGGGAAAAAACAGGCGCTGAATTTGTGACGGCGCTGATAGAGGTGCGGGTGACGCCCCAGAGGGAGAGAGGATTTGACAAGACGGCGGAAAGAATCTGTAATTATCCGGAGGTAGAGGCGGTGTATCTGATATCGGGAGGATATGATCTGCTTGTGACGCTGGAGGGCAAGACTCTGCTTGAGATTTCCCGATTTATCTCAGAGAAGCTGGCTCCGATAGAGGATGTTGTCAGCACGGCTACCTGTTTTATATTGAAAAAATACAAAGACCATGGAACCAATCTGTTTCAGAAAAATAAGTCAGAAAGGATGCTGGTGACGCCGTAATGAGGAATCCGCTGTCAAATAAAATAGTAAATATCCAGCCTTCCGGTATCCGCAAGTTCTTTGATCTGGTCAGCGAGATGCCGGACGCGATATCTCTCGGCGTAGGCGAGCCGGACTTTGATACTCCATGGAGGATCCGGGAGGAGGGGATCTATTCTCTTGAAAGGGGGAGAACCTTCTATACATCGAATGCCGGTCTGAAAGAATTAAAAATTGAAATCAGCAGATACTTAAAAAGAAAGATCAATGTAACCTGGGATCCCGACAAAGAGATTATCGTAACTGTAGGCGGCAGCGAAGGGATCGATCTTGCGTTTCGGGCAATGATCGATGCGGGAGATGAAGTGCTGATCCCGCAGCCGAGTTATGTGTCTTATCTTCCATGTGCGCTGCTGGCGGATGCGGTTCCGGTCGTGCTCCCATTGCAGCAGAAGAACGAGTTCAAGCTGACAGCCCGGGAGCTTGAAGAGGCGATCACGCCGAGGACAAAGATCCTCGTGCTGCCATTCCCGAACAATCCGACGGGAGCGATCCTTACAAAGGAGGACTTAGAACCGATCGCCGGGGTTGTGAAAAAGCATGACCTGTTTGTGTTATCAGATGAGATATATTCGGAACTTACCTATAAGTATAAACATGCGTCCATCGCATCGATTCCCGGAATGAAAGAGAGGACGCTGGTCATCAACGGTTTCTCCAAGGGATTTGCAATGACGGGGTGGAGACTGGGATATATCTGCGCCCCAAAACAGATCACAGAGCAGATGCTGAAGATCCACCAGTATGCGATCATGTGTGCGCCGACCAACAGCCAGTATGCCGCTATTGAAGGGCTCCGAAACTGTGAGGATGAAGTAGTGAAGATGAGAAATGCATATAATCAGAGACGGCGGTTTTTATTGCATGAATTTAAGCGGATGCGTCTGGACTGCTTTGAGCCTTTTGGTGCATTTTATACCTTCCCGAATATTCAGGAGTTTGGCATGACTTCTGAAGAATTTGCACTGCGCTTTCTCGAGGAAGAAAAGGTTGCCGTCGTGCCCGGAACAGCATTCGGTGAGTGCGGAGAAGGATTTTTAAGAGTGTCCTATGCTTATTCTCTGGAAGATTTAAAAGAGGCGATCGCGAGACTGGGACATTTCATCGATCGATTGAGAAATGAAAGATAAGAGATCGTGCAAAGGAGGACAATGAGATGATCAACATCGTACTTTTAGAACCGGAGATTCCCGCCAACACCGGGAATATCGGGCGCACCTGCGCGGCGACAGGTACAAGGCTTCACCTGATAGAGCCTTTGGGCTTCCGGCTGGATGAAAAGAGTCTGAAGCGCGCAGGCATGGATTATTGGAAGGATCTTGATGTCACTACATATATTGACTATAGGGATTTCCTCGAAAAAAATCCGGACGCAAAGATATATATGGCGACAACAAAAGCTCCAAAACTCTATACGGACGCAAAATATGAGGATGACTGCTATATTATGTTCGGGAAGGAAAGCGCGGGCATACCGGAAGAGATCCTGGTGAATCATAAAGATGACTGCATCCGCATACCGATGATCGAGGATATCCGCTCCCTGAATCTGGGAAATTCTGTAGCGATCGTGCTCTACGAGGCGCTCAGACAGAACGGATTCGCCGGCATGGATCTCGTGGGGCGGCTTCATGATCTGAGCTGGTAAGGAGGATTTACCTGTGATAATGCCGGAAAAATCGTGTATCCAGAACGATGGGCAAAGTCTTAAAATACCATAAATTTGTGGACTTTCGGGCAAAATCATATTATAATCAAACGTACAAGAGAGGTTTTCATAAAAAAGAGAGGTGGTGAGATGATGGTAGAAGAAACCATTAAAACCATCAAGGAAACGGAAAGAGAGGCTGAGGAGATCATAAAGGACGCAGCCGCGACATGTACCGGGATCCTTGAAAAGGCAGCTGCGAGTGCAATGGAAATAAAGCAGCAGGCCGGGAAAGATGCAAAAGCAAAGGCAGATGCCGATATGAACGCAGCGCGTCAGATGGGAGAGCAAGCTTCTGAGGACGCGTTGGCCTCGGTGGAGGCGGAAGTAGAAGCATTGAAAAAAGCTGCAAAAGAAAATGAGGAAGAAGCAATAGCTTCTGTCATTGCAGATCTAGTTTGAAAAATTAATAAAAAAGGAGGGACACGGCTATGGCAGTATTGCAGATGCAAAGGATCAGTATCTGCGCGCTAAAGAAAGACCGTAAGCCTATCTTGGAAAAGCTGCAGTCCATGGGGGTCATGGAGATGAATCAGATCGCCGCGGACGAGGACGGATTCGAGATCATGGATACACAGAATGCCAGAGTGAGCTTTGAAAAGAAAGCTCAGCTTTTTGAAAACGCATTGGCGATCCTTGAGACTTACGCTCCGGAAAAGCATTCACTGTTATCCAGTCTTGAGGGGAAAACACTGATTGAACAGGAAAAGTTTAAGAAAGTTGTTGATGACAAAGACAAATTTGCTGCAAAAGCGGGGCAACTCGTTACTTTGAACAAAGAGATAGCAGAGAACAAGGCGAATATTTTAAAACTGTCAAACCAGATAGAGTCGTTAAGCCCGTGGTTGTCCCTGAACGTACCGATGAACTATCAGGGGACGGACAAGGTGGCGATGCTGTTGGGAACGATGGCTGCCGACACGGCGTCGGATATGGTGTACGCAAAGATTGCACAGCACAGTCCGGAGGTGGAAGCTGTTGATGTGGAGATTATCCGGAACGATAGAGACGCGGCTTATCTGGCTGTTTTTTGCCTGAGGACAGAAGAGACAGCGGTAGAAGAAGCGCTGAGAGCAGGCGGATTTGCAAGACCTTCACAGGTCGCGAACAAGATTCCGGCTGAGAGGAAAGCAGATCTGGAAGCAGAAATTTTAAAATTAAATAACGAAATTGCACAAAAAGAAGAAGAGATTCGCGGATTTGCCGAAAGCCGGCAGGATTTCAAGATTGTCGGCGATTATTTCCGTATGAGGGCGGATAAATACGAAATTTTGGGAACGCTGCCGCAATCCCGGAGAACCTTTGTTGTAAGCGGCTACATTCCTGCAAAGGCTGCAGGTGTAGTGAAAAAAGTAATCGGCGAAGTCTACGACTGTGTTGTAGACGTAGAAGACCTGAAAGAAGATGAGGAGCCGCCGACACTTCTTAAAAATAACGGATTTTCATCCAGTGTGGAAGGTGTATTGGAGTCTTACGGCCTGCCGCATAAGGGAGAGTTTGATCCGACGACGATCATGTCATTTTTCTATGTATTCTTCTTTGGGATGATGTTATCGGATGCGGCGTATGGAGCGATCATCGCTATCGCATGTTTTATAGTATTAAAGAAATTCCCGAGGATGAGCGAGGGCATGCACAAATCACTTAAGATGTTCATGTTCTGCGGGATCTCTACGATGGTGTGGGGAATCCTGTTCGGCGGATATTTTGGAAATGTAGTGGACATTGTATCCCAGACATTTTTCGGGGAAACGGTTACGATACCGGCGCTTTGGTTCGTACCGCTGAACGATCCGATGAGACTGCTGGTATATTCCCTGGCGTTCGGAGTGATCCATCTGTTTGTGGGACTCGGGATCAAAGGATATATGCTGTTGAAGGACGGAAAACCTTTGGACTTTTTCTGTGACGTTGTCCTTTGGTACGCGTTCCTTATCGGCCTGATCCTGATGCTGCTCCCGACAGACATCTTTGCTTCCATTGCACAGGCGAAGATCACATTCCCGCCGGCGCTTAATATGCTGGCAAAGGGACTGGCGATTGCAGGAGCTTTAGGACTTCTTCTTATGTCAGGACGTGAGAATAAGAATCCGGCGCTCAGGATTGCGCTTGGGGCATACGATATCTATAACATTACGGGGTGGCTCAGCGACGTACTTTCTTATTCGCGTCTGCTGGCGC
>CAZNXL010000048.1:0-9813 GCA_964577075.1 uncultured Dorea sp.
ATGGTAACAGACGTGCCGGGGATCTGTCTTGTCACATTTTATGCAGATTGTGTTCCGCTCTATTTTGTGGATCCTGTAAAGAAGGCAATCGGGCTCAGTCATTCCGGATGGCGCGGGACCGTGAATAAGATGGGAAAAATCACTGTCAGAAAGATGACAGAGTACTATGGGAGCAATCCGGAAGACATTATAGCGGCAGTCGGGCCGTCGATCTGTCAGGATTGTTATGAGGTGAGTGAGGATGTCATCTGCGGATTTCAGAAGAATTTCAGACAGGATATATGGAAGGAACTGTTCTATAAAAAAGAGAACGGAAAGTACCAGCTCGATCTGTGGAAAGCCAATGAAGAGGTACTTTTAGAGGCGGGGATACGCAGAGAGAATATCGCAGTCACGAATTTGTGTACACATTGTAATCCGGATATCTTATTCTCCCACAGGGCAACAGGGAACAAAAGGGGGAATTTAAGTGCATTTCTTGCACTGAAGGAACAGATATAAGAAACGTATGAAAGGCGGATGGACGAATGGGCGAAGAGACAGTAAATGAGGTTGTTGAGACAACACAGGATACCGTAAAAGAGGTCAGCAGGCTTACATCGTATATCCAGGAAAATCTTCCGTCGTTGATTTCCTTCGGTCTGAAGGTTATTCTTGCAATCGTGTTCTTCTTAGCAGGGCGGATCCTGATCAGATGGATACGGAAGATCGTAAGGAAATCCATGGAAAGATCCAGTGTTGATAAAGGGGTAGAGCAGTTTATCGATTCTATGCTGAAGTTTGTGCTGTATTTTCTGCTTATCTTTACAATAGCGACTAAATTTGGCGTAGATACTGCATCGGTTGCGGCAGTGATCGCCTCTGCAGGTGTAGCGGTAGGTCTTGCACTTCAGGGAAGTCTGTCAAATTTTGCAGGCGGTGTATTGATCCTGGTATTAAAGCCTTTTAAAGTTGGAGATTATATTATTGAGGATACAAATAAAAACGAGGGTACGGTAAAGGAGATACAGATATTTTACACAAAGCTCAGCACGATAGATAATAAGACGATTGTAATACCAAACGGTGTACTTACAAATAACAGTCTCACAAATGTTACAGAAAAAAATGAGAGACAGCTTGATCTAAGGGTCAGCATTTCTTACAGTTCCGATCTGAAAAAAGCCAAACGCATTTTAGAGACGCTTTTAAAAGAAGATCCGTGTATCCTCAGAGAAGAGGAGATGAATGTATTCGTGGCGGAGCTTGCGGATTGTGCAGTTGTCCTTGGCGCGAGAGCGTGGGTGAAGAGCGATGAGTTCTGGCCGTCAAAATGGAGGATATTGGAGAATATCAAGTTGGAGTTTGATGAAAATGAAATAGAGATCCCATATCCACAGATGACTCTGCACATGGGAAAGGAAAAAAGTTAACCTGGAAAACAAAAATGCCGCAGACGATTACCTGCGGCATTCTCAAGCTGGAAATCGGACTTGAACCGACGACCCCTTCATTACGAGTGAAGTGCTCTACCAACTGAGCTATTCCAGCAAAATGAAAGACGGCGCTTGTGGTTACCAATATTATTATATCGGAAATTTTCATATTTGCAAGGACTTTTTTAATTATTTTCCTGAGAGCAGATAAAGTGAGCGGAGAAAGCTTGCTCTGGTAATTAATCACATCAGAAGGAATGCTCTTGCTGCATAGTTTTGTTATGTAGCTGGAGGTGCTTAGAATGCATCTCCATTTTTTTGACCGGCGGGCCTGGCTGGTTAGAATCTCTTCGCACACCATTTTTCCAGTGCGCTGATAAGGGCATATAGAAGCATTGCCATGATGCACAGAAGTACAATAGACATCAGAAGCCAATCCATCTTGAAGACCTGACTGGAGTAGATGATGAGATATCCAAGTCCGCTTCTGGCAGCTAAAAATTCACCAATGATCACGCCCACGAGACAGAGTCCGATATTTACCTTCATATTACTGATGATCGCGGGCAGCGAGTGAGGAAGGACCACTTTTGTAAGCGCCTGGAATTTGTTGCCCTGCAGGGTATAGATCAGTTTGATCTTCCCCGGATCTACCGAGATGAAGCTGGTGTATAGGCTTAAGATGCTCCCGAAGATTGCGACAGACATCCCGGCGACAATAATTGTCGTCCGGTTTGCCCCGAGCCATACGATCAGCAGCGGGGCAAGAGCGGATTTGGGAAGGCTGTTTAGCACAACCAGATATGGATCCAGGATCTCCGAGAGCTTTTTACTGAACCAGAGACAGACAGCAACGAAGGTACTTACCAGTATTACCAGGACAAAGCTTATCATTGTCTCGTACAGCGTGATCCCTACATGAAGAAAGATGCTTCTATTGATCACCATCTCCCGGAAACAGAGTGCAATTTTGGACGGACTGCTGAAGATAAAGGAGTCGATCCAGCCTACATTGGCGGAAAATTCCCAGAGAAAGAGAAAAGTGAAAAGTATCAGTATTCTGGAAATCTTTACGATTCTTTCATGTTTTTTCTGCATTTTCAAAAAGACAAGCTGTTCTTTTGATAGCTCACTCATTGCTGTTCAGCTCCTTCCAGATCAAGTTAAAATAATTCTTAAATTCGGGTGCATTGCGCCGGTTCATAGGCGTGTCTTTTTCAAGATCAAAGATGAGGGGGATTGTCTGGCGTATAGTTGCAGGTCTTCCAGACAGGACGATCACACGGTCAGCCAGAGAAACGGCTTCGGACAGGTCATGGGTCACCAGAAGAGCCGCCTTTTTCTCCCGCCGGATGATCTGTCCGATATCGTCACCTACGGTTAGCCGGGTCTGATAATCTAAAGCGGAGAACGGTTCATCAAGCAACAAAATATCAGGCTCCAGTACAAGGGTGCGGATCAGCGCCGCGCGCTGTCTCATGCCGCCGGACAACTCAGACGGTCGGGAGTTTTCAAAGCTTTTAAGCCCGTAAATGTCCAATAAGTCGCGAGCGCGTGCTTTTGTTTTAGCAGACAGCATATGCTGGACTTCCAGACCAAGCAGTACGTTGTGATAGATGGTCCGCCACTCGAAAAGTTCGTCGTGCTGAAGCATATATCCAATATTTGTCGTGCTTTCCCGCAGATATTTTCCGTTGATCTTTATCAGTCCCTTCGGCGGGACCAAAAGTCCGGCAATCAGAGATAACAGGGTGGATTTTCCACAGCCGGAAGGGCCGACGATGGCGACAAAATCTCCTTTTTCCAGTGAAAATGAAATGTCTGAGAGGGCGGGGGTCTCTCCGTCTAATGTGTGATAGGTGTAGTCGATATGTTTTAATTCTAATACTTGCTCCATGGATACCTCCGTCAGCCGGGAACATACAGTTTCCCGATAAATATATATTAGTTTATTCAAATATTGAAAATGAGTGCATGTAGAACCTTGTCAGAAACCTGCAAAACCGCTATAATTTTAAAAGAAGCGTATATGCGATAAGAAGGAGATCCGTCTTTATGAATTATCAAAAGGAATTAGATAAGATTATTAAAAAGCTTGAGGAAGAAAAAAGAGTGCCGACGCTTCTTCTGCACAGCTGTTGTGCGCCGTGCAGCAGCTATGTGCTGGAATATCTGAGTAATCATTTTTCCATTACTGTCTTTTATTATAATCCGAATATCTCGCCGGAAAGTGAGTATACGAAGAGGATCTGGGAACAGCAGACGCTTATCGACAAGCTTCCGGTGAAGCATCAGGTTACGTTCGCGGCAGGACCCTATGACAGTGACCGGTTCTACGAGATGGTAAAGGGACTTGAGAAGGAGAAGGAGGGCGGCGAGAGATGCTTTCGGTGTTATGAGCTCCGACTTCGAGAGGCGGCGGAGATGGCAAAGAAAGCAGAGTTTGACTATTTTACAACGACACTGAGTATCAGTCCTCTTAAAAACGCACAGAAGCTCAATGAGATCGGAATGCGTCTCGCAGAAGAATATGGAGTGGAATATCTTCCTTCTGATTTTAAAAAGAAGAACGGGTATAAGCGTTCTGTTGAGCTGTCTAAGGAGTACGGATTATACAGGCAGGATTATTGCGGTTGCGTTTTCTCAAGAGAAAACTATTGATTTTACACAAAAATATGATAAAATTTTTAGTAAGAATTGCTAATACGATGCGAGAAAAAAATAAAATTAAGGTAGAATGAGAGGAAAAAACAGATGGATCAGAAATTAAAAGCAGGTATTTTAGGGGCAACGGGTATGGTAGGACAGAGATTTCTCTCTCTCCTGGAGAACCACCCGTGGTTCGAGGTTGTGACGCTTGCAGCAAGCCCGAGATCAGCAGGAAAGACATATGAGGAGGCGGTAGGAGACCGCTGGAAGATGACAACTCCAATGCCGGAGGCGGTAAAGAACCTGGTAGTTTTGAATGTGAATGAAGTAGAGAAGGTTGCAGCAAGTGTTGACTTTGTATTCAGTGCAGTTGATATGACAAAGGACGAGATCAGGGCAATTGAGGAAAAATATGCGAAGGCAGAGACTCCGGTCGTATCTAATAACAGCGCACACCGCTGGACTCCGGACGTACCGATGGTGGTGCCGGAGATCAATGCAGAGCATTTTGATGTTATTGCGGATCAGAAAAAACGTCTGGGAACAACAAGAGGATTTATCGCAGTAAAACCAAACTGCTCGATCCAAAGCTATGCGCCGTGTCTGGCGGCATGGAGGGAATTCGGGCCGAAAGAGCTTGTTGTTACGACTTATCAGGCAATCTCCGGAGCGGGGAAGACATTTAAAGACTGGCCTGAGATGTCGGAGAATATTATCCCTTATATCGGCGGTGAGGAAGAAAAGAGCGAACAAGAACCTCTTCGCGTATTGGGGAAAGTGGAAAACGGTGAGATTGTGAAAGCAAAGCTTCCGAAGATTACCTGCCAGTGTATCCGCGTTCCGGTTTTGAATGGCCATACGGCTGCAGTATTTATTAATTTTGAAAAGAAACCGACAAAGGAACAGTTGATTGATAAGCTTGTGAATTTCAGGGGATTTCCGCAGGAGGCAGAGCTTCCGAGCGCGCCAAAGCAGTTTATCCAGTATCTTGAGGAGGATGATCGTCCGCAGGTAGCGCTTGACGTAGATTATGAGCATGGTATGGGTGTGTCTGTCGGACGCCTGAGAGAGGATTCCATGTTCGATTACAAATTCGTAGGTCTTTCTCATAATACGATCCGCGGTGCGGCAGGCGGAGCGGTTCTTTGTGCGGAAGCGCTGACTGCCAGAGGATATATTAAAGCGAAATAAGAAACTTATGTGAATGGAAGATAGGAAAAGGGATGGGTGTCCGCTATGAGCAATGAGATGTTGAACTATACACAAAACCGTGAATTGTCATGGCTTAAGTTTAATCAGAGAGTGTTGGAAGAAGCGCAGGATATTACTGTGCCCCTCTTAGAGCGTATGAAGTTTGTGGCCATTTTTACAAGCAATCTTGATGAATTTTTTATGATTCGGGTGGGAAGTCTGTTTGATATGGCGCATGCTGATCCAAAATCTATAGACAGTCGTTCCGGAATGACGCCGGATGAGCAGCTTGAGAAGATTTTTGAAGCGGTAGCGCCTCTTTACAAAGAGCGGGATAAGACCTATTCCGATATCAGAAAGCAGCTTCATCCCTACGGTGTGTGTGAACTGGAATATAAGGAACTGGAACAGTCTGAAAAGAAATATGTGAAGAAATTTTTTAAGGACCAGATACTTCCGATTCTTTCTCCACAGATTGTTGATGCGAATCATCCGTTCCCGCATCTTTTGAATAAGGAGATATATGTGACCGCCAGCTTGCGAGATAAGGATAAGAGTATGCTGGGTATCGTTCCGGTTCCACAGTTTGTCTCGAATATTTTATCTCTTCCGGGACATGATATCCGCTATATCCGGATGGAAAAAGTAATCATGGAACATTTAAGCCTGATCTTTCCTAAATATACAATCACAGATCAGAATTATATCTGCGTTACCCGTAACGGGGATGTCTCACCGGATGATGAGGCGCTGGAGATCAATGATGACTTCCGGAAACTCATGCAGAAGACGCTTCATAAGCGCCGCCGGATGTCCGTAGTCAGACTTGAAGTGGCGGAAAAATTAAATGCAGATACGGAGAAGTATTTCTGTGACAAATTCAGGATCAGACCGAGACAGATATTCAGGACCAAGATGCCGATGAAATTAGACTATATCTTTTCAATCAGCGGTAATCTCCCTGAGCCTATGAAAAAGTCACTGACATATCAGGCGTTTCTCCCTCAGCCGTGTATGAGGCTCCAGGACAACAATATCATGAGACAGATCAGGAAAAAGGATCTGCTGTTGTTCTACCCATATGAAAGCATGGAACCGTTTTTGAGACTGATCAGGGAGGCAGCATATGATCCGAATGTCATGACAATTAAGATCACGATCTATCGTCTGGCAAAGAAGGCGAGACTGGTAGAATATCTGTGCGCCGCCGCTGAGAATGGGAAAGAGGTCACGGCGCTGATCGAGCTTCGCGCAAGATTTGATGAACAGAATAATATCGACTGGTCGGAGCGTATGGAAGAGGCAGGCTGCCGCGTGATCTATGGATTTGAAGGGTATAAGGTGCACTCTAAGATATGTCTTATCACATACCGGAACCGCGGGGAGATCCAGTACATTACACAGATCGGAACCGGTAATTATAACGAAAAGACCGCCGGAATGTATACAGATCTTTCACTTATGACAGGAAACCAGAGTATTGGTCATGATGCGTCAGAATTTTTTAAGAATATGGCGATCAGTAATCTGGATGGAACCTATGAGAATCTGATCGTATCTCCGACAAGCCTGAAGCAGACAGTACTTAAGCTCATGGATGACGAGATTGCAAAGGGAGCTTCAGGCCGTATTATCATGAAGATGAATTCTTTGACGGATACGGACTTTATTGAAAAAGCGGCCGAAGCGTCAAAGGCAGGAGTGAAGATCGACCTGATCGTGCGGGGGATCTGCTGTATACTTCCGGGGATACCGGGATATACGGAGAATCTGCGTGTCATGAGCGTGGTAGGACGTTATCTTGAACATCCGCGTATTTTCAGTTTTGGAACAGGGGAAAAGCAGAAGCTCTATATAGGTTCGGCGGATATGATGACACGCAATACAGAAAAGCGCGTGGAGGTAGCATGTCCGATCTTAGATGCGGATATTAAGAAACAGGTAAATCATTACCTGAAAGTGATGCTCAGTGATAATATAAAGGCTCGTGTATTGCAAAACGACGGAACATACAAAAAAAAGGAGCTTACAGAGCCATTTATCGACTCACAGGCAGTGTTCATGGAAGAAGTAATCCGTGCACAGATTGAGAAGCCGGTTGTGAAGAGAAAGCCATTGCTTGGCCGGTTCAGAGAGATTTTAGAAAACAGGGCAAATAAAAGGAGATAATATATTTTATGGGGAAAGCATTATATATTGCTGAGAAACCCAGTGTTGCGCAGGAATTTGCCAGGGCACTGAAACTTACAACAAAAAGACAGGACGGGTATCTTGAATCTGAGGAAGCAGTTGTCACGTGGTGTGTAGGGCATCTGGTGACGATGAGTTATCCGGAAGAATACGATCCGGCGCTTAAAAGGTGGAGTCTTGAGACTCTGCCTTTTATTCCCGGGGAATTTAAGTACGAGGTGATCCCGGCTGTATCAAAGCAATTTCATATCGTATCAGGGCTTTTAAATCGTAAAGATATAGAGACAATCTACGTGTGCACCGACTCAGGAAGAGAGGGAGAATATATCTACCGTCTCGTAGAAAAACAGGCAGGGGTACATGGAAAAGAGAGGCGGCGTGTATGGATAGATTCCCAGACGGAGGAGGAGATCCTGAGGGGGATCCGTGAAGCGAAAGATCTGAAAGAATATGATAACCTCTCGGCATCTGCGTATCTTCGGGCAAAGGAAGACTACCTGATGGGAATTAATTTTTCAAGGTTACTGACATTAAAGTACGGGAACAGCATCTCGAATTATCTTCACACAAAATATTCAGTTATCTCTGTGGGCCGCGTCATGACCTGTGTGCTTGGAATGGTAGTAAGGAGAGAGCGGGAGATCAGGGAATTTGTAGAGACGCCTTTCTACAGGGTGATTAGCGCCGTCGGCGAACAGGACCGGTGTTTCGAGGGAGAGTGGCGCGCAGTCAAAGGCTCCAAATGGTTCGAAGCATTTGAATTGTATAAGGAAAACGGATTCAAAGAAGAGAGACATGCGCAGCAACTGATCGATGACCTGAGCGAGTCGTCCCCGGTTACCTGTCAGATCACAAGTATCGAAAAAAAGAAAGAAAAAAAGAATCCTCCCCTTTTATATAATCTTGCCGAGCTTCAGAATGAGTGTTCCAGACGATTTAAGATCAGCCCGGATGAGACGCTTAAGATCATTCAGGAGATGTACGAAAAGAAGTTAGTTACATATCCCAGAACAGATGCAAGAGTCTTGTCAACAGCAGTTGCAAAAGAGATACATAAGAATCTGAACGGGCTTATGAAGTATGAGCCGGCAGTACCTTATCTTCAGGATATTGTGGGCTTCGGGAGCCATAAGGGGATTGAAAAGACACGGTATGTGAATGATAAACAGATCACAGACCACTATGCCATCATTCCTACCGGACAGGGACTAAATTCACTGCATTCTTTATCAGGTATCTCGCAGAAGGTGTATGATGTGATCGTGAGAAGATTTTTAAGCATCTTTTATCCTCCGGCAGTTTATCAGAAGGTGGCAATTACGACAAAGATCAGGGAGGAATCCTTTTTCTCAAACTTTAAGGCGCTTGCAGAAGAAGGGTATCTTAAGGTTGTCGGGATGCAGGGAAGAAAAAGCGGGGACGAAGAGGAAAAAGAAAAGGATACGGACCAATCTTTTTTTGAAAGGATACAGACGTTAAAAAAAGGCATGACTCTTCCGGTGCAGTCCCTAGATATCAGGGAGGGAAAGACATCACCGCCGAAACGCTATAATTCAGGTTCCCTGATCCTGGCCATGGAGAATGCGGGACAGCTTATCGAAGATGAGGAACTCCGGGCGCAGATCAAGGGCAGCGGCATCGGCACCAGCGCCACAAGGGGAGAGATATTGAAGAAATTATTTCACAACAAATATCTGGCATTGAATAAGAGAACCCAGATTGTTACGCCCACTCTATTGGGAGAAATGATCTTCGACGTGGTGGATCATTCGATCAAGTCGCTTCTGAATCCGGAGCTGACGGCAAGCTGGGAGAAGGGTCTTGCATACGTTGCAGACGGAATGATTACCTCAGATGAATATATGCGGAAGCTGGATCATTTCATCGTCAGCAGAACGCAGGGCGTGAAAGCTTTGGATAATCAATATGAGCTCAGGAAATTTTACGATAAAGCGGCTCAGTACTACGGAAAGAAGAAAAAATCATAATAAACGGGGACGCAATTGACGGCAAAGATCAATTGATATAAAATTTAACGTGTCAGCAGAAAATATTAAGGAGGCAGATTGATGAAGGGATTAACCATACAGGAACTGTACACATTAGAAGAGACGATCGCAAAGGATATCTTTGAAGGAGTTACGTATCCGTGGGAAGTACTTCCGAAGATCAGTGCATTTATTTTAGAACTTGGCGCAACTCTCTCAGAAAAGGAGTATGATAAGGCCGGAGAGGACGTGTGGATCGCCAAATCCGCAAAAGTATTTGATTCCGCATATATTCATGGACCGGCGATCATCGGAAAAGAAGCAGAGATAAGACATTGTGCATTTATCCGCGGCAATGCGATTGTTGGAGATGGCGCCGT
>CAZNXL010000049.1:0-9777 GCA_964577075.1 uncultured Dorea sp.
ACCCCTAATTCCCCTCAAGATTGAGGGGCAGGGGAGTTGAATAGGCGAAGCCTAGTTTTTATAAAAACAGTATACTAAAACAGATAGTTATGTGGTAAAATATAACAGATTTTCCTTTTTGTTACTGAGCATACAATAAAGGGATATCCGGGAGATGTCTTTCAAGTTATTGTGGAGATGAGAAAGGGAGAGGTATATGCTGTGGGATATAAAGTATCCGAAGATTGATCTGGTTAAGACTGGTGAACGAATGAAGAAGGTGATGACAGACAGAGGCTATTCAGTGAGGGAGATTCAGCAGTTTTTGCATCTTTCCTGTCCACAGCCTGTTTATCGGTGGTTTCGAGGGGAAACTTTGCCGAAGACAGATTATCTATATGCATTGTCTGAACTTTTTGGTGTGAATCTGGAGGAATTGCTGGTTGCAGAGCATCCGTGCCTGTTTGGAGGCGGTTACATGATTATGAAGTATGAAAGCGGAAGAGCCGTGACTGTTGAAGCGGATACATGCGTGTTGAAGCGAAGGCTGATGAGACAGAGGCGTCTGCGGGCATATCAGGGATTGTAATATTTTTGTGAGTAATTTATAATCTAAGAAGAAATAAAATCTGTGAAAGTAGGAATATTAGAAGATGGGCATAGATACGATTAAGCAGCGGATACTGGAAGAGGTCGATCCGGAGATCAGAGCGAAGAAAAGGCGACAGAATATTAAGAATTATCTGATCGTTACAGCACAATTTTTGATTCTGATCGGTCTGATCCTTGCTCTTTTTTATATTATGATGGGACTGTCTACCGTAGACGGCAATTCGATGTATCCCACGCTCCATGACAAGGATATGGTGGTTTATGAACGGAAGGTTGAAGATTACCGGGTTGGGGATGTTGTTGTGTTTACTACCGCGGAGGGTGAGGAGTTTGTAAAGCGGATTGTTGCCGTTGCAGGAGATACTGTGAACATACAGAATGGAACCGTCTATGTGAATGGAGATGAACAAGTGCTTAACGGACCCGTTGGGGATACGAAACGCATGGATATGTCTGTTGAGAATCCGTATATTGTCGGAGATAATGAAGTCTACGTACTTGGCGATAACCGTGTAAATTCGGAAGATTCCAGAGTGTTTGGAGCGGTAAATATCGATAAGATAAAAGGCAGATTAGTTTGGTATATGGGCAGACTATAGGAGGATACGATATGGTAAGGGGTTACCGAAGAGCGGGAATAGCGCTGCTTACATTTCTTTTGTGCATAAGTCCGGGGATGACAGTATTGGCAACCGGAACAGCACAAACGAAGAATGAGCAGAAAACGGCAAAAGAGCTGACGGAAGAAGAAAAAAAGATGCAGGAGGAGTTAGATGCTGCTTATAAGATTCCGACAGAGTCTAACTCCTGGGAAGGATGGAAGAAGGGACCGGGAACTTACGGGGAAGCGGCGATCGTCATGGAAGCCTCAACGGGTGCGATCCTCTATGCGAAGAATATCGATGCAAAAGAATATCCGGCGAGTATTACAAAGGTGCTTACGGCTCTTATCGCACTGGAGAATGGGAATTTTTCGGATACAGTGACAATTTCTCACGAGTGTGTTTCGTTTTTACAGCCGGGCGACTCTTCCATCGGTTTGAAAGAAGGGAATGTTATCACATTGGAACAGGCGCTTTACGCCACATTACTTGCGTCGGCCAATGAGGCCGCATATGCGGTGGGAGAAAATGTCGGGAAAAATGCAGGACGCGATTATAGCTGGTTCATAGACCAGATGAATCTACGTGCAAAAGAGCTTGGCAGCGTGAATTCTAATTTTGTGAATACGAATGGACTTCCCGATAAGAACCATTACACCTGTGCAAGAGATATGGCGCTGATTGGAAGCGAGCTTTTTAAACATCCGGAATTTTTTAAGATTGTTCAGACATTGGAGTATAAGATCCCTGAGTCAAAAACAGTCGAAGAACATGTATTTCAGCAAAAAGACAAGATGCTGCGCCCGCAGAATGAGAATTACTACAAATACGCGGTAGGCGGCAAGACAGGCTATACGTCGGAAGCTCTGTCTACCTTGATCACAATGGCGGAAAAAGGCGATATGCAGCTTGTGTGTGTGGTACTGAGGACACATGGTAAGAATGTATATCCTGACACGAAGAATCTGTTAAATTATGCTTTTAAGAATTTTGAAAAGGTCAAAGTGGAGGGTCAGGAGAAGTCAACTGATATAGCCGGACTGACAGAAGGGGATAATTATGTGATCCTTCCGAAAGGCGTATCTTTTGAGGATCTTGATATGGAGATTACTGAAGACAGTGGCACAGGGAATACAGCGACATTGACGTACTCTTATAAAGGGAATTACGTGGGATGCGCTCATGCAGATCTCAGCGACGCATATATTAAAGCACATTCAATTGGAGAAAAGGAGACTTCCGCCGGATCGGATGAAGGAAAAGAAAGTACAGAAAAAAGTGCAGAGAATGACAAAGCAGACGGGGAAATAAAAAATTCTGTCAGGAATAAGATAAAGTCCGCGATTTTTAAGATACCGGGTATGTCTAAGATATGGGCAATGTCAGGGATGTCCGGGAAAAGCAGGACAGATAAGATTGTCCTCGCTGTGGCATTTCCGGTATTAGCGGTGTTGATCATTCTGTTTATTGTAGTCCTTATCAGGCAGCATATTGTGAAGAGAAAAAAACATGCAGGCAATTGCGGGAGAAGATAAGAAAGACAAGGATGTCAGTGGGAAATCAGTCTTTCGGTTGACAGTATTTGCCAATAATGAGAGAATTAATATATGGAAAATAACAATAAATATCAAAAAAAAGCATATATAACGATCATGCTGGCAGCGGTTAACGTACTCGTGTTTTTTGTGTTGACGACGCAGGGGATGACGGAAGATCCGCAGTTTATGTTATATCACGGCGCAATGTATGTACCTTATGTCGCGGAGGCGGGGGAGTATTACCGGCTGTTTACCAGTATGTTCCTTCATTTTGGATTTGACCATCTGGTGAATAATATGGTGATGCTGCTTGCAATCGGATGGAATCTGGAGCAGGAGATCGGGAGGCTCAAGTACCTTATCATTTATCTGGGAAGTGGACTTTGCGGCAATATTTTGTCGGCGTTTTTTGATATACGGATGGAAGAATACAGTGTCTCCGCCGGGGCATCCGGTGCGATCTTCGGATTGATCGGCGCTCTTTTGTACGTGGCGATACGTAACCGCGGAAGGATTGGAAACGTTACGGGAAAAGGGATTGTGTTTATGGTTATCCTCTCTTTGTATTATGGATTTACAAGTACGGGAGTGGATAATGCAGCCCACATCGGTGGGCTGATATCCGGATTTTTATTATCCGTTTGTCTGTATTGGAAGCGTAAGGGTAAATATCGTAGCTTTTCCGGGAACTGACGATGCGGAGAGGGAACCACTGTGAGCTTTGGCAATACGATTTGCGATAGCAAGACCCAGACCGGTGCCGCTGTTTTTATATGTAGTGAATGGCTCAAAGATATGTTCCATATATTCCGGTGCAATTCCACAGCCATTGTCAGAGATTTTTATATAAAATGCAAGTGTCTGCCGGGCATTGTCTGCGGCATACACTTCGAGAGTGATCTGCGGATTCGTATTTTCACAGGATATAACGGCTTCCTTTGCATTTTTCAAAAGATTCAGAAGAGATTGCCGGAGTTTGGTCGCATCACAGTTCAGTATGGGAAGATCCGGCTGGATCCGGGATACGAATTCAATATCTGTATCTACGATGGATGCCGCGAAAGAAAGAGATATTGACTTAAAGAATGAGTCCATATCTGTGTTTTTACATGTCAGACGTTCGCCGTTATTGTATAGAGACAGTTCTTCCAGCAAAAGCTTCGTGTATTCGACATCTTCTGTAAGTTGATCCCAGTACTTAAAAGAATGAACCTCCGGATGTTGGGAGGAGATGAGCTGTAAGGTACTATAGATAAGTGTTAATGGATTACGGATCTCATGGCTGATCGTGCTGATGGTTATCTGGTGTGATTCAAGAAGACGCGAGAGAAGATCATGATTCTCAGGGCTTTCATTCATTATCTGTTGTAATTTGTCGTAATCTGACTCTGAAAACATAATAACTACCGCCTTTCTGACTAATGAGTTTAGCACCGGCGGATGAAATAATCAATTCTAATTTATAATATTTTTTGAAAGGAAGGAATAAAGATATGAAAGATGATAATTGTATTTTTTGCAAACTGGCGAATGGTGACATTCCTACGGCAACTCTCTATGAGGATGATGATTTCCGGGTGATTCTGGATGCGAATCCGGCGGCAAAGGGCCATGCTTTGATTATCCCGAAAGAGCATTATAAAAATCTCTATGAGCTCGATGATGAGATTGCCGGAAAGGTTATGGTTCTTGCAAAGAAGATCATTACAAAGATGACCGGTATACTGGGCTGTGACGGATATAATCTGATACAGAATAACGGCAGATGTGCAGGGCAGACGGTGTTCCATTATCATCTGCATCTGATCCCGCGCTGTGAGAATGATAATGTAGGTATCGGGTGGAAGTTAAATGAACTGACAGAGGAAGACAAAGAAGAGATTCTATCCAAAATATAAGAATTAACGAAAGAAAGAGTAGCGGAAGGTTAAGGAAATACCAGTGGGAGCAAAATCTGTTGACAGCGTGGATTTTGATGATATTTACAGAAGAAATATATCTTCGGTTTATCTGACTGCGCTGCATTATTCTGAAAATGAGCATGCAGCAGAAGAGATTACGCAGGAAGTATTTTTAAAGTTGTATATCAACAGGGAGAATGTTAATCCGAATGGCATTAGTGCATGGTTAATTACAACAACGAAGAACATGGGACGCAATTACAGGAGAGATTGCTGGCACGAAATTCCCAAAGAGGAGATTTATGAAACGGAAGAAGTTCTGCGGGTGGATAGTCCGGAAGAAGATATCGTGGGGATGTTACACAGGAAAGAATACAGTAAGCTTACGGATCGGATATTAGAAGATTTATACCGGGTAAATGCAAGATGGTATGACGCAGTTACGATTACGTATGTTCTGGAGAAACCGCAGAAGGAAGTGGCGGAAAATATGAATGTGTCATTAGATGTTTTTCACAGTATGTTATATAGGGCAAAGAAATGGATACAAAAGAAATATAAGGAAGAGTATGACCGTCTGAAAGAGAGGTAAAGAGAAAGGCGCTTTTTAGGGCGCCTTCCTGAAAAATGTGTATGAAAGGCGTGCATAAACGGGTACGCCTTTACCCGAAGCAGCCTTATTGTCTGTCAGAATCACTGCGTGACGGATTCGATCAGGTCGATAATCGTATCAATAGAATTTTGCTGCGGGGAAGATTTCATTGTATTGATATAATCTTCGCGGTGTTCATAAAGATCATTGACTGCACGGAGAAGAATCTCATCAGTCAATCCTTCTTCTTCTAGGACCATACTGAAGCCCTGGCGCTCAAAAGAACGGGCGTTAAGGATCTGGTCGCCGCGGCTGGCATTTGCCGGAAGCGGGATAAGAAGATTTGGTTTGTGCAATGCGAGCAACTCGCAGATTGCGTTGGCGCCGGCTCTGGATATTACGATATCTGTAAGGGCAAACAGATCTTTCAGCTCTTCCCTGATGTATTCAAACTGGGCGTATCCTCTGAGATCATTCAGGGATTCATCGAACTTGCCGCGTCCGCACAGATGTATAACCTGATAAGTTTTTAAAAGTTCAGGAAGAATGGAGCGCACAGCATTATTGACAGCGACTGCACCAAGGCTTCCGCCAACAACAAGGATTACAGGTTTCTCAGAAGTAAAACCCAAAAATTCAAGCGCTTTGTATTTATCACCTGATAATAATTCCTGACGGATCGGAGACCCGGTAAGCAGAGCTTTCCCTTCCGGAAGAAAATCCAATGTCTCAGGGAAATTACAGCATACCTTTGTGGCTGCGGATAAGGAAATCTTATTAGCAAGGCCGGGCGTCATGTCTGATTCATGGATGATCGTCGGCACATGGCATTTCTTACC
The DNA here is from genome assembly GCA_964577075.1 of uncultured Dorea sp. Classification (GTDB taxonomy): domain Bacteria; phylum Bacillota; class Clostridia; order Lachnospirales; family Lachnospiraceae; genus MD308. The sequence continues at coordinate 6,064 of CAZNXL010000049.1, forward strand.
GGCGAGAACAACCGGAACGGAGACAAACCCGCCTTTTGAAAAGATAACATCAGGTTTCAATATTTTTACCAGTTTTTTTGCCTCATTCATTCCTTTTAGAACACGGAAAGGATCGGTAAAATTCTGAACACTGAAGTAGCGGCGAAGTTTTCCGGTGGCAATTCCGTGATAAGGGATTCCAAACTGTTCAATCAGTTCTTTCTCAATACCGGTGTAGGAACCGATGTAATGAACATCATATTGTAACTCCTTCAGCCGCGGAAGGAGAGCAATGTTAGGAGTAACGTGGCCGGCGGTGCCGCCGCCTGTTAAGATAATACGTTTCATAGGGACCTCCAGAATGAATATTATAATTATATTATACATTCCATAAAGGTTTGGTCAAGAGAAAGACACAGGACAAGTGTCAAATTTGTGGGGTATTTATATTATGACAAATAAAGAAGACCGTATAGAAAAGAAGATAAAGGAAGATATATATATAGAGGCTGAAGAAATCCGGGAGGAGATAAGCAGGACAGAAGGGAATGAGGTGTCGGAGGAGCTTAAGGAAAATCTCCGGGTAAAGCTGCAGGAGAAGATTGACGTTTATGAACAGGAAAAGGCATATGCGGGATTATCTGAGGAGGACAAGGAAGCGCTCCGGCTTGGACGAAAGATCCGGGATGGGAAAAAAGCTGATGAAGTACCGGAGAAGACAATTGGCGGAAATATCCGCGGAAAAAGAAGATGGAGAATGTATGCGGTATTGGCGGCAGCGATGGTTATGGCGCTCGCGATCGGCATGACGAGTATGGGCGGGGCTGAGAAGATAGCTTCGGTGATAGAGCAGTTTGTGGGAGACAGAAAGGTAGTTAAGGTTAATTCGGATGAAGAGAACATGGTGGTAGAGAGTGAAGACGAGGAAGATTCATACCAGGAGATAAAGGAAACGTTTGGGGTTGAGCCGGTAAAGTTGATAAGAAGTCAAAGTGGATTGGAATTTGTCCAAATGGATTTGGATGAGAATCTGCAAGTGGCAGAATTGATATATCGGTATAACAAAAAAAATCTTTGGTATGTTATTAGCGCAGGATATTATGGATCTTCTTTTGGATTTGATGTTGAGGATGAAATTATAAAAAAAGAAGAGGTCAAAGTTGACGATACTATAATAGAATTAACAGTTTATCAGGTGGCAGAAACAGAGGAAGAAAAGTGTTCAGCCCATTTTACCTATAATAAATTAGAATATTTTCTGACAGGTACGGTGAATGAAAAAGAATTTAAATTGATTTTGGAAAATTTATACTTTTTATAAAATTGCCGTCAGTTTTCGCGAAGTAATGTGTCTATTATATGTGAGGGGACAGATACATGGAGGTAAAAGATGAAGAAAACGAAAGTACAGTCTATTTGTTGTATCCTGTTGCTGGTAATCTGTATACTTGGCGCCAGTCATGAAGTAAACGCAGAAGCGGAGAAGCAAATTGACGGTTCGTACCTGACTCATGAGAGTGAGTCCATCGGTTATGACACAAAGATTACCAGAGGCGAAGATCTGCTGGCAGGGTATTCAAAGTGTGTCAGACTTGACAATGGACATCTTTATGTCGGCGGGACTACTCTTGCATCTCAGACTGTGGAAAGGATCGGTTTGGCGGTTGTAGTGGAAAGAGCGCAAGAAGGCGACGATTCCTGGATAAGTTATGATGGATGGATTGTACGGGAAGAGAATACTGATCGGATATCTTCTAACAAAGAGTTGGACGTTGAAGGAGGTTATTATTACAGAGTGGTGTGCACGCATTCTGCGAATGATGATCTGAGCAGTAGTTTTACGGATGGAGTATTTATCGAGTAAACCAAAGTGGACGTAACGAACGCCATAATAAACCATACCAGTCAATCTATTATGGCGGAGCAACGTAAGTCTCATATGTCGTATTCAGGGAGGGCTGTGATAAGTATCGCCAGCGGCAGGTAAAGGATTGTCGTGTGGCTGATGATGGAGATTACATTGTGAAAAAAGTGTGTCTGTGTTATGGCTGCTTGCCATACGGCGGTGCTTATCACAGCCTTCTCAAACCAGACAGCGACGGAATCAAGCCGGAGAGGGGATGCCAGCAAAGCATCCCCTCTCCGGCTTGATGATTTTTTTAAAGATTTCTCTAATGCGGCAAGGTATAAGGATACGCATGGGTTAACGCATCATCAAGGTGCCGCCGTCGATACAGATCACCTGACCTGTCAGATAATGAGCGTCCTCACTTGCGAGAAATGCCATGATCGGTGCGAAATCCTTTTGACTGTCACCCAGTTTGCCTCCCAAAGGAATGGCAGAGGCCATATAAGCATCGTGCGCCTTCAGCTGTTCCGGGGTCATAGACGCACGAGTCTTATCATACATGGGGGTCCAGATTGTCGGGGCGATCATATTCACACGAATATTGTATTGCGCCCATTCCATTGCGACAGAACGCGTCCATGCAGTGACGGCTCCTTTGCTGGCGGCATAGGCAGCTTTCCCCTTGTAGCCCTGGATTCCGCCTGCACTGGTGAAATTGATGATATGACCGCCATTTTCCTTCATATAAGGAAATACAGATGTATTGGTCAAATAGGTTCCGGTTGCATTCGTTCCCATAACAGATGCCCATGTTTCCTCAGTGATATCCTCTGCCGGTCCGCCCGGCGCAATCCCTGCCGCATGCACAAAGACATCCACTCCGCCCAGAAGATCAACAGACTTTTTCATTGCTTCGTCCACTTTTATCTTGCTGGACACTTCCGTCCGGACAAAGGTAGCTCCGGTTTCTTTCGTCAGGCGTTCGCCAGCTACTACGTTTCTTCCCCAAAAGGCAACTTTTGCTCCCAAAGCAGGGAATGCTTTCACCAAAGCCTCACCCATTCCACTGGTTCCGCCGGTGATAATAATCTTTCTTCCTGTCAGATCAGTCATAGTCACTCCTCCTAAACATAAAATTTCATCAGTGTGCAGCCAGATGATGCTGTACACGTCTTAAGTAAAGTATAGCCTTCTGTCTTCAAATTGCAATACGATCCAGCAATACTTTTCAAAATGTTAATAAAAGGATATGCCATTATGATGTCTTTCTCAGGAAATGATTGCCCTTAGTTCTGCGCAGAAGCCAGTTTGAGAGCCTTTGCAAGCTGGTCAGGGCAGGAAGTTGGTTTGAATCCACATTTGATCCCTTCGAGACGGGCGATTGCTTCTTCTACCTTCATCCCTTTCACAAGTCTTGCCACACCCTGTGTGTTACCGCTGCAGCCGCCGACAAATTCGACGTTTTTTACAATATCGTCTTCTACGTCTACATGGATCAATTGTGAACAGACACCGACTGGTTTATATTCCATGATAGTCCTCCTTTTTGCTAATTTAGAGCGTAACATTCTTCAATTTTGTTACGTCACCATTTGCTGTTAGTGATGTACCAAAATGTAAAATACACAACAAGATTATAGCAGAGAAGAGAATAGAATGCTATACTTTATAATGATTAATCTTTATAAAAACGGAAGTATATTAAGGAAATGAAAGGAGCAGTTTTATGATAGGCATTATCGGAGCAATGGAGGAGGAAGTCGCGGCGTTAAAGGAAGCGATGGACATTCAGGCAACAAAGGAGATCGCCTCTATGTCGTTCTGCAGGGGGAAACTTTGCGGCAGGGAGGTTGTTGTTGTAAGGAGCGGGATCGGTAAAGTGAATG
>CAZNXL010000050.1:0-9744 GCA_964577075.1 uncultured Dorea sp.
TGTATTCTTCTTTTCCTCGACAGCTTTAACTTAGCAAGACTTATGGCGATCAGTCCGCTAAACGCTCCTATCGCGACCGCCGCCCACAGGCTGACATTTGTGCTGTCTCCCGTATTGGGACCATTGCCCTTTGGCTGATTCGACGTATCATGGCTACCCTGTGTGTCATAACTGACTTCGTCCGTGGTCGTGTTCTCAAACAGGGGGATCGCATTATATTCCTCGCCGTCCTTAAGATATGTTACTCCGGCATGATATTCCTCCGACCCAGTAACCTTCACGATTACCGTATATACAGCTGTGTCATAGGAAATGCCGTCGTCGGTTCCCTGTCTTTCGGTTATTGTGTACTCATAAGCGCCTGTTTCCGAGAAGGACAGACTTGCAAACTCAATGTCGCTTCCGTTATTTTTAACGGTTTGCATAATATTACCGCTCTCGTCTTTCAGCACAAACGTAAATTCTCCGTCAGGGGGAGTCTCTCCGTCCAGCGTCTTCTCTGCCTTAATCTTTATTTTAGCGGCAGATGACCCTCCGCCTTTATAATTGTTAAAGGCTTCCGTAGCGGTAGTGTTCGCGGTAATCGCGCCGGTTGCCGTTGCGCCAGTTATTCCGTTCACCGTAACCGTATAGTCCGCATTGTCGCTTTCCTGAACGGTATAGGTTATGCCCGCGGGCAGTCCGGTTGCGGTTTTGCTTTCATTAGCTTTCATGGTAAAGGTGGCAATGCCGTCTGCAAAGGTCATACCTCCGTACGTACCGTTGATAGATTTATCACTCAGCGTTACGGTAAAGATAAACTCCTTTGTGCTGCTTGCTCCATTGCCGGAAACGGTCTTTGATACGGTCAGGCTTCCCGCGGATACATAAGTATTCGTGATATCTATGGTAATTGTTTTATTTTCTTCATCTACTATGGCCTCGGAATACACCGGCGTAAAGCCATCGGGAACCGGATCTTCCGCCACAGCGTAAGACACATTTCCGGTCAGTGTCGTGTCATCCGGAAGCCCGGTAAACGATCCCTGCCAACCATTCTCCTCGTTCAACTCAATCGGGTCGAGCCGGGTATCGCCGATTTTCAGATATACAGTCACAGGCTGCTTCAGGGCCTGCTCCGTAGTATCATCCCACTTTTTATTTACTTTCAATTCCCAATCGTCCGGTTCGCCGATCTCAATGCCGCCGTTAGCCGCTACGCCTCCGCCATAATCCCCAGCCGTATTCCCTGTGATATACAGCTTGGCATTATTTTCCGCAAGCTCTGTGGCTGCATCTGACACAACGGCATGAAGGGCCAGATTTTCTGTTTCATCAACGATACTGATCGGCTCCTTGTCGCTGTCGTCCCCATTATACCTCGGAGCATCTGGATCCGTCTTTGCGTATCCATCATCATCCTGTTCATCAAGCAATGCGCCGTCTTTATAGTACAAAATCTTGCCGCCGCCCAGAGCCCTCTCGGCAAGCGTCAAACTTCTGCCGGTAGTCGACGTGGTAAAGGCTATATCATCCCCCGCACCATCAGCGCTGTTGTCATATGTCACGCCTCCGTTTGTGACATAAATCTTACCGCTTCCGGTAGCGCAAAACCACAGACCGCCGCCCTGATTGCCACTATTATTCTCAGCAATGATAACGTTTTTCATCTTCAGGGTACTGTAACCTACTGTATTTCCCTCCACATAGATGCCGCCGCCCATATGGGTCGCTCTGTTTCCACTGATGGTACCCGCATTCAAATGTACATTGTTGGAAAAAGAATAAATGCCGCCGCCAACATTCGCCGCATTGTTAGAGATCGTCCCGCCGTTCATTATAAATTCAGTTTCAAACTCACCAGAACCTGAATTAAGCAGCCCATCCAAAACGCACACAGCCGCACCCAGGCCTTCGCTGGTATTCTCCGAAATTGTGCCGCTCTCCATTGTGAAAGAAGCTACGTTCTCTACCTGCACGGCGCCACCCGCCTGGACGCTATTCATTTCCATACATTTGTTTCCGGTAATCGTTCCGCCCTTCATGGTAAATTCCGCTTTTCCTCCAAGAAGCCCGGGCGTGCCGTACATCATAACTGCGCTGCCCCGGATAGCTGTGTTCCCGGTAATCGTTCCGCCGGTCATTATACAGTTGCTATTCAAATACAACATGATACCGGGCGAAGCTACATAATCAGTATCATTTTCGTTCACCGAAAAGGTGTTATTCTGAATGATGCCGCCCTCAATATAAGCGGCTCCTCCATTGGTAACATAAATCGAGCCCGAAAGAGAAATGCCCGAACTCTGCGACTCGATTGTATTATTCTGCACAGTGCTTCCGTCAGTCATAGTAAACGCAGCGTTTTGCCCGCTCACTGCAATCACACCCGTACGTGAGCTCGCGATTGTACTATTTTCCACGACAGCGCCGTCGGAAAGCGTCGCTGTTCCGCTGACCTTTAACACGCTGCCGCTGTTCTCCTCGCCGGAAAGCGTAACATTCTTAAAAGTAACATCGCCTCCTTTGTCAATTTCTATCAGGTCCTTCAATTTTGCTTTTTTGCTGCCGCAAATCTTGAACGTTGCCCCCTCAGAGGACTGAATAGTGATGTTTTTATCTGCTGGAATGCTCAGAGTCTCAGACAGGGAAATATCAGTTGAAATGGCGATAATATCGCCATCGCCTGCCGCATTCACGGCAGCCTGCAAAGTTTCGGTGCTGTTCACAGGTTCGCTTTCTACATCGGCGTAAACGGCAGTCCCGTTGGTCACATCCGGAAATACGGAATAGTTGCTTACAGGATCCTGCTCTTCCGTTTCCCGCTCTTCCGTTTCCTGCTCTTTCGCCGACGGTTCAGTTCCTTCCTCTTCGCCGCTCAACTCTGTTTCCGCACAAAATGGACAGACATAGGTGCATGGCGAACCTTCGCCCTCGTCCTCGTCTGCTTCCACATAGCCGCAATCTTCGGTATGCTCCGTATGATGCTCGCACAGACCATCCTCCCCAGCAGCAGAAGCTACCGTCGCTCCCTGCGGGATAAAACTACAGAGTACAACCGCACATAGCAGCAAACCTGATAATCTTGTTTTCTTTTTTCTTACGTTTCTTGTCATTATGCCAATTCTACCTCCTCCCTCTAAAAACCCCTGTGCGTTTTTGTTAAGATCAATCTATCGTTTCCGTCATGCTCGTTTCTTCCTACTACTCTGTAAACTCAAAAGCCATCTCCGGATGGGTTTTATGGTATGCCTGGCAACCAAAAAGGCGCATCACGCCTGCGGAAAATCCGCAGACATAATGCGCCTCCGATTAAACCATTTTTTTGAAATTTTGAACAGCGAGAAAGGACATATTATCCTGTCTGTCTGTCTGTCTGTCTGTCTGTCTGTCTGATTAAAGGGGCATATCTCACCTTTGTCAACCCCTTTCTTGTAAAAAAATAAAATTTTTTGTGAATTGCTGCCTGAAAAAGGGGTATGCCTCACCCACATATAAAATATAATATATATTATAGCACAAAACCATTTTACAATCAATAGGTAATATATGAAAATCAGGTTTATCGGCTCCGGAAGTTTTCTCAACGATTTCTGAAGCTCCTAACTTTCCGGAAGGCATTATTTATGCTCCCGGTCTGACAGCTCCAATGGATCGCCAATATTCTCTTCTATTACGGATAAATAAGATTGTCTATATCCCATACAAAATACGAATGATCTTGATGAAATGCAGGTTTACACTCATGATTTTTCACTGCCTTTATCAAATCATCCATTGTGTGGATTGGATTTGGAAAATATGTGGCATATATGCCCACCTTGTCTGCGTAATGACAGTCACTTCCGCCCGTTACTGCAAATCCATATTTTTTTGCATACTGAACAGTTTTCATCGTCGCATCTGGCAATGTGCTTCCATTCAAAATCTCGATGGCATCCAATTCTTTTAAAACTTTCAAATGTTCCTCCAGGCCTCTTCTATTATGCCGAAACGGATGTGCTGCGATCGTAATACCACCCTGTGCATGTACGAAATCAACAAATTCCTGTGCGTTGATCCGTTTCTTCGGGTAATGCTCGATCCCAAATGCTAAAAGATCTCCTTGAAGAGAATAATACTCTATTCCGGTAAAAATTGGAAATCCAATTTTTTTGCTGTATTCGTCGGCTTCTTCTTTTAACCCCATACTATCATGATCCGTAATACAGATTCCATCCAAGCCTCTTTTTTTCGCCATTTCAACAATTTCCCGCAGTTTCAGGAAACTATCTTTTGAATAATTTGATTCATGTATGTGCAGATCAATAAACATCCTCTTACCTCCCTGTGGCTAAAAATAGCTTTTCTTATCCAGTCTGAATACAATTGCAAATAATATTGAACATAGCAAAATTACAACTGCCGCATAAGCCATCGTCTCTCCGAAAAAGTAATTTGTAAATCGTTTTAGCATTGCAACTGAAATTGGTGTATTGTGAACGCCATATAACAAATTAGATATTGTATATTCTCCTAATGTGTTAATAATTGCCAACATACTTCCTGATATTATTCCCGGCAAGACACTGGGAAGAACGATCCTTCTAAACGTCTCCGCCCGTCCTGCGCCTAACCCTCTTGATGCATCCTCAAATACAGGATTAAAATTATCCATTGCGATCATATTATTATTCATCATCAATGGAAGCGCATGGATCGTATATGCGATCGGTAATATATAATATCCGCCGATCAGGACTTGTCCAAAAGCAAATATATTTTTCTGATTAAATGCCGTAATCAAATTTACAGCCAAAACACTCGCTGGAATACTCCATGACAAGGTAACCAGGAACCATGCCAGATTATTTGTGAATGTCTTTTTCTTTGATACCATATAGGATAAAGGAACTGTAAATAAGAACCCGGCGATTACAACAAAAATTGACATATTAATACTATTAAAAAATGAATTCAGGGTACGTTTCGACCTGAAAATCCCGATATAATTTGAAAATGTAAAGTCATTCGGGATCAATTCCGTCAGTATGGATTGATTATCTATAAATGATAAATAAACAATTGCAATAATCGGTAGTATGATCAACAGCAGCAGCACAAATACCAGCGAATGCTCTACAACTCTCCCTACCGTGAGTTTCGTTCTGTTTTTCTGTACAAATTGTGTCGCACGAAGATTTCTTTTCGCTTTATTTTTTCTATTATTATACTGGGAACAAATTAAAACGAAAAATCCAATCACAAACAGCACGATCGCTGCCAGCGCCGCCCTCTGAAAATCAAAATTCGATTTTGATGTCGCGATTTGAGTACTCAGAACTTTGTATCCCTGTCCCAGAATACTGGGCGCTGCATATGAACTGATGCCTGATATAAAAGTCATCATAGCTGATAAAACAATAGCCGGTCTGATCGTCGGAAAGATCACATCTACAAAGATACGGGCTTTTGACGCTCCCATTCCGCGTGCAACTTCTATTTCTGAATAATCTACGTATTTTAAGGCAATGTACGTCTGTAAATAAAAATGAACATATTGCGTAAGCGCATGAACAAAAACAATCCCCGCATATCCTCTAAGTGAATATGGGGCGCTTTCTAAATGGAAGAAATGACAGATAAGGGATGTAAGAATCCCTGTATCCCCATATAGCTGCAAAAATGCAATAACGATGATAATTCCGGGTACCATCATTGGTGTTAACAGGATCAGATGAATCAGCTTTTTAAACCTGACGCAGTGAAATGTCATGTAAAACGCTAATGATATTCCTATCGCGCCACACACCAAAACTGTAATTACTCCTAACTTCAATGTATTAAGAATAATTACCTGGTTACGCACATCTGTAATATATTCCCAAAATAAAGACCAGTTTCTATGCCCATCTACAGTTACTGCCTCTAAGAGCGTATAACCAATGGGTAATATGATATATCCGATCAAAAACCAGAAAATTACCGCTTTATAAATAATGGAAAGCCAATTTTTACTCTCATGTGTTTTTCTCATGTCTACCCCTATCTGCAGCTAATAAATACTTGCTCGCCAACTTGTTTTATATTGCTTCCGTCGCTGCAATTTAGTTCAATAATTTTTAAATCCGCATCGCCGAATGATACAAGATATTCCGTATGAGATCCTGAGAACTGTACTTTTTTAATGCTTCCTTCGATTGCACATTCACTGCTTTTTTCTTTATTTAACACAAGATTCTCAGGTCTTATTGTCCCTGTCTCTTTGCCTTGAAATAAAGATTTCAACAGATCGCTCTGTTTCTCTGTTAAATCATTTGTGTGACCAACTGCGTGTGCAACTTTTGAGTTTACTGGATGAAAATAGATTTCTTCCGGTGTCCCCGTCTGAAGAATTCTCCCTTTATTCATCACCATAATATGATCAGATACTGTCAGAGCCTCCTGCTGATCATGTGTGATAAATAGTGTCGTAATACCAATCTTTTTTTGGATCTCTCGTATCTCTTCGCGCATCTCAATTCTAAGCGCCGCGTCCAGATTGGACATTGGTTCGTCCATCAGCAGCATTTTAGGCTCCGTCACTAACGCCCTTGCTATTGCCACCCTCTGTTGCTGACCGCCAGACAATTCATCAATACCTTTCTCTGCATACTTTTCCATTCTTACAAGTCTCAGATATTCTGCGCACTTCTTATCAATTACACTTTTAGGCAACTTTCTTACTTTAAGTCCATATGCAACATTTTGCTTTACATTCATAGTTTGAAACAAAGCATAGTTTTGAAAAACAGTGCTGATATTCCTTTTTTCTGGCGCTAAGTGAGTAATATCCTTATCCCCAATCAGGATCTTCCCCTGCTGTGGTGTCAGGAATCCGGCAACTAACCGCAGGATCGTTGTCTTTCCACAACCAGATGCTCCCAAAAGCGTATTAAACTTTTTTTCATAAAGAGTTAAGTTTATATGATCGAGAATTTTTTCCTTATCATAAGAAAATGAGACATTTTCTAATTTTATATTTTCCATTTTTCCCCTTTCAAACAGATAAGACCAGCAAGACATTATCCTGCCGGTCTGTAATAAAATACATAAAAATTATTCTGTTACAATCTCTGCATTCATGTATTCATTTACCCACTTTTTAATCCAGTCAGCTTTGTGTTCTCCAATGTTTTCCCAATCAACATCCAGCGCCTTGATGTCGTGAGTCATCCACTCCGGTGAATCAGCTAACGCAGAATCTAAAGTAGGCACCCGAAGGAAGTCATTTGCAAGCTGAGTCTGTACTTCTGCACTTCCAACATACTCAAGAAATGCTGCCGCTGCGTTTGGATTTGCGCAATCATTGATTACAGCTGCGCAGTCACAAAGAACAATATCTCCGCTTTCTGAATAAATTTCCTGCAATGGAAGGCCATTGTTGATAACATTATCATAAATATCATTTAATGTGGAGAACCCAATCGGCGCTTCCCCTTTTCCGACAGCCTGCATGATAAGTGTTTTTACATCATCATAGTATTTAACATTCTGATCTAAAGCAGTAAGGAAATCCCATCCGGCTTCTTCATTTTCTGTTGAAGAAAAATAATCAAGCCAGCATGCAACCGCCGTACATGTAGAAGATGCTTCAGAACCTCTGATGATGATCTGATCTTTGTATTTCGGATCCGCCAGGTCTTTCCAATCTTTTGGAGCTTCTTCTTCTGTCATGATCTCTGTATTATAGAACATCACAACAGGTGTCTTGATCGTTCCATACCAATATCCTTCTGAATCTTTAAAGAGATCATCTAATTCATCAGCCCATGAAGGCGTTGATGGCGCAAGACACCCTTCATCTTTCAGCGCCATGTATGTCGCTGTATCCTGTCCATAGATTACATCTGCCTGCGGATTGTCTTTTTCTGTTCTTACACGCTCAGCCAGATCCCCGCCAACATTAAGACATTCTACTTCTACTCCCGTCTTTTCGGTAAAGCCTTCGATAATCTCATCCAGCATTTCCTCAGTATGCGCTGTATAAACTACAACCTTGTCTTCCATTTCTGTTGATGCTTCTGCTTCTGTGCTTTCTTCTTCAGCAGAATCAGAACTTCCGCAGCCCATCAGCAATGAAGCAGCCATCGCCGCCACCAGAAGCGCGCTTAACATTTTCTTTTTCATGTTTTTTCTTCCTTTCTTAACTCTTTCATTTCATTAGTTGCTTTTATCTAAATCTAAACAGGATCTCCTGATTGAAACCATTAATAATATCCAAAATCTTTTACCGCCTTTATCATGGCGGTAACATTGGCTGGCGGAACTGCGGTCGAGATGACACAGGCTGCGCCCAGTACGAATCCGCCTTTTCTGTACTTCATTTCTTCGATAATCCGCTTGCTTTCGAGATAGACTTCTCCCGGTGTGCCTAACTGTAAAATAGTGGTATCAACATTTCCGGATAAAATGTGCCGATCTCCGATCCCTTCGCTAACTTCTTTCAGGGGGAGCTCTGTTCCTACTGTTATCATCGTATGATCAGGGAGGTTTAATTCATCTCTCCAAAACCATAAATTATGTCTATGATTCCCGCATAGATGTTCAGAAAAAGACCTTACTCCCATCTCCATCAATTTTTCATGTAATGCAAACGCATATGGGGCGCTGAACTTTCGGAAAGAATCCGGGGAAATCAGTTGATGTGATTCCATTGGATAACTAAAACCATTCGATAAATCCTCCGCCCCAAATTCCTTAATATACATTTCTGCTTTTTTTATAGAATATTCCATGATCAATTGGCATGTATAATGGACCAGCTCGGGTTTTTTCCCAATCCATCGCATCAAATTCTCCATGCCTATCACGTTTACACTCTGCCGGAAAGGAGATGAAAGAGACATCCCTATGCCTTTCAACCCGTGCTTCCGTCGTATCTTTGCATATTCAAACTCTCTGGAAATTCCGGGCGCTGTATATGGATCCGGGACTTTTAATTTTAAAAGTTCTTCCTCTGTCTTGGCCGGTATTCTCACGGTTTTAGGACATTCTAATGGATTTTCTCCAAAATATACTTCTCCCCCAAAATCCATACAAATGCTGTCTGGAACGGTATATCCAACTCCCGCATCCGCCGGAAACATTTCCTCTACCCACGAATTTGCTTCAAATGCGATCTCTGGATTAAGATAAAATTCTTTCGGACTGATTTCTAACATCTTCGGCGCATAGCTGTCTAATGATAATGCCAGTGGCACTCTGTCCGGTCTTTTCCCCTGTTTTAACATTCCGATCCTTGACATTTCTATTTCTCACAATCTTAAGATTATCTCAACCCAATATATATTGTTAATGTAATATTCATTACTTTTGCGCGTTTTCTCTAATATTATCAAGAAGTAATCCTCTGTTTTTCACACCGGAATTCCTCTTGCCAGCTGTTTGTATTACGTATATTGTATTACATTATTATATTTTAGAATAATATGCGTGTCAAATAGCTGTTGTCTATATGTTTTATCTATATATAGATAATTTCCATGTTTTCCCCTGGTCAACCAATCCAGACAGTGCGAAGTCCAAACCTGTCGTATGTGCCTGGGGATTCTGAACTTCACAAAATAGTACAGTAATAAAGCACTTGAGGGGCGCTGTAAGCAGGCGATTGCACGGAATAAGCAGAAACATATCATCTTGTCAAACAAGAGAATTACAAAATTGTTCGTATCGGCAATGCCATTCGGATATCCAAAAAGTCATTTGATGAATGGCTGGAAAACATGGAATTATAACGATCGATCA